>DATGTW010000183.1:0-13920 GCA_035301625.1 Paenalcaligenes sp. | reverse complement strand
ACGGGCAGGTTTGGGGATGACGATGTTACCCGAGTTTTTGGTGGCGGATGATTTACGTTCGGGGGCGTTGGTGCCGATGCTGGATGATTGGCAGGCTGAGCCCGCCGATTTGTATATCGTGATGCCACCGGGGCGCAGACGACCGGCTCGAGTGAATGCATTGATCGAGTATTTGGTGGCTCAACTGCGTGAGGAACCATGGCAAATAAATTGGGATGCAGTGTCAGGACAGTGATTACTTTAGTAGGGGGCTCCTGTTGTTCTGATGGGGTTTGGTGTTAATGTAAGTAGAGAGGGTGAGGTTGGCAAAATTAAATATTTTTGTCTGTTCTCTTTATGGGAATACCTTGTAACAGGTGTATCATAAAGAATAATGACTATGGAGGACACTTATATGACACACCCAAATAGTTTCAATGCTCGTAGCGAGCTAAAAGTCGGTGACAAAAGCTACGAGATATATAGACTGGAGGCTTTGCATGATGAGCACAATGACGTGCGTTCATTGCCTTATGGTCTAAAAATTTTATTAGAAAATTTGCTGCGTACCGAAGATGGCGTTAATGTCACTGCAGAGGATATTCGCTTTCTTTCCAGCTGGGAGCCTCGCTCCAAGCAAAGTCACGAAATTGCTTTTAGTCCGGCACGTGTTTTGCTACAAGACTTTACGGGTGTCCCCGCTGTTGTTGATTTGGCCGCGATGCGCGAGGCCGTCACTGCACTGAATGGTGACGCGCAGCGTATTAATCCACTGGTACCTTCCGAGTTGGTGATTGACCATTCGGTGATTGTCGATGATTTTGCTCATAACGAATCGTTTATGCGCAACGTCGAGATTGAGTACCGCCGCAATATCGAGCGCTACGAGTTTTTACGCTGGGGACAGGATGCCTTTGATGATTTCAAGGTTGTTCCGCCGGGCACGGGGATTGTTCACCAGGTTAACCTCGAACATTTGGCGCGTGTGGTGTTTACCCGCGAACAAGATGGCAAGGTCGTTGCGTATCCTGATACCTGTGTGGGTACAGACTCGCACACTCCGATGGTTAATGGACTGGGTGTGCTGGCTTGGGGGGTCGGCGGTATCGAGGCCGAGGCCGCCATGCTAGGCCAACCAGTATCCATGCTGGTACCCCGTGTGGTTGGTTTCAAATTGACGGGCAAACTTCCCGAGGGCGTGACTGCTACTGACCTGGTGCTGACCATTACTGAAAAAATGCGCAAGCACGGCGTTGTGGGCAAGTTTGTCGAGTTTTATGGTCCTGGCGTCAGCGAGGTACCACTGGCAAACCGCGCCACGATCGGGAATATGAGTCCCGAGTACGGTTCTACCGTATCGATGTTCCCCATTGACGATGAGACCTTGCGCTATATGCGTTTGACAGGTCGCAGCGAGGAACAAATCGCTTTGGTCGAGGCCTACGCCAAAGAGCAGGGCATGTGGCACGATCCTGATCACGAGCCCCGTTATTCCGAGCACCTCCAGTTGGATTTATCCACTGTTGTGCCTTCTATCGCGGGTCCCAAGCGTCCTCAGGATCGGGTCGCTTTGAGTTCGGCGCGTTCTGCGTTTCGCTCTGAGCTCTCGCGCATGCAAAATTCCGAATTAGCGGCTGAGCGCGAAGCGCTTGCCGAGCAAAGTTTTCCTGCCTCTGATGCCCCTTCGGGGTCGTTGCCGCAAATTCCTACGGCAACTGCCCAGGTGACCTTTGAGGATGGCAGTGAGCATGAATTAGATCACGGTTTGATAGCCATTGCAGCGATTACATCGTGCACAAACACGTCTAACCCCAGTGTGATGTTGGCAGCTGCTTTGCTGGCCAAAAACGCTGTGGAAAAAGGGCTGCAGCGCAAACCCTGGGTCAAGACCAGTTTGGCGCCCGGTTCGCGTGTGGTGACGGACTACTACGAGAAGGCCGACCTCACCCAGTATCTGGATGCTTTGGGCTTTAACTTGGTAGGTTATGGCTGTACTACCTGTATTGGTAACTCGGGGCCGCTGATTCCTGAGGTCAGCCAGGCAATTCGCGACCACGATTTAGCCGCTGTGTCGGCATTGTCAGGGAACCGTAACTTTGAAGGGCGGATTCACCCTGAGGTCAAGATGAACTACCTGATGTCACCGCCGCTGGTGGTGGCCTATGCTCTAGCGGGCAGTATGAATTTCAATTTGCTCAAGGATCCTTTGGGCACTGACCAAGAAGGAAACCCTGTTTATCTGCATGACATTTGGCCCAGCACCCAGCAAATCGAAGAGGCCGCCGCAAAAACCATTACTGCCAAGATGTACGAGGATGGTTATGCTGATGTCTTCGAGGGTGACGAGCGCTGGAAAAACCTGCCCACACCCAAGAGTTCCAAGTTTGAGTGGGATGCGGATTCTACCTATGTGCGCAATCCTCCTTATTTCGAGGGTATGACGCGCGAGCCCAGCCCTGTTAGTGACATTAGCGGGGCACGTGTATTGGCCAAGCTCGGTGATTCAGTAACGACTGACCACATCAGTCCTGCTGGCGCCATCGTGCCCAATACCCCGGCTGCAAACTATTTGGTTGAGCATGGGGTCAAGCCCATGGACTTTAACTCTTATGGTTCGCGTCGCGGTAATCACGAGGTGATGATTCGCGGTACTTTTGCCAACGTACGTTTACGCAACCAGTTGGCTC
This sequence comes from Paenalcaligenes sp., assembly GCA_035301625.1. Classification (GTDB taxonomy): domain Bacteria; phylum Pseudomonadota; class Gammaproteobacteria; order Burkholderiales; family Burkholderiaceae_B; genus Paenalcaligenes. Next base: position 11,254 of record DATGTW010000183.1, on the reverse strand, counting down.
CTGGGACCGAGGGTGGTTACACCCGTGACTTTACCCAGCCCGAAGGGCCGGTATCAACGATTTACGACGCATCGCGCAACTACATCAAAGAGGGAACCCCTCTCGTGGTATTAGCAGGTGCTGAGTATGGATCGGGGTCGTCTCGTGACTGGGCAGCCAAGGGAACCTTGTTGTTAGGTGTACGGGCTGTGATTGCCAAATCTTACGAGCGCATTCATCGTTCAAACCTGATTGGTATGGGTGTGTTGCCCCTACAGTTCCCCGAAGGTCAGGATGCCGATAGCCTGGGTCTTGCAGGTGATGAGGTCTTTTCTATCGAGGGTATTACTGATTTCAACGAGGGCAAGGTACCCGAGACGGTGCGTGTGACTGCTGGTGATGTCAGCTTTGATGCTCTGGTGCGTATTGATACGCCGACTGAGGCGGATTATTACCGTCATGGCGGTATCATGCAGTATGTCATTCGCAATTTGCTGTAATCACACTGACAATTGATGTGCATCGTTTAGGTGTACGTTGCCAAAAGGGCCATATCTGTGGATGTGGCCCTTTTTTATGATGCGAGCTTTTCATGTCGTAGGCTATTTTGTGTCTGGGAATAATAAATCCTTGGGGTTGTGTTTGTTTTGCGACTGCTCTTGGGCTACATTTGTCTTGTTTAAGAAGACAGGGCTCCCTGCGGTAACAACGGGGGGGTTGCTGTTATAGCGACAGGGTCCTCCTGTTTGCTGCATTGTTGTTTTAGCAAGAGGTTTGAAAATGAGTGTTCATAAAAGCCTAAAGCGGCGTACCGTGCCCGAGTTGATGGCGTATAAAAATGAGAAGAAAATCGTCGCCTTGACGGCTTATACCGCACCTTTTGCCCGTATATTGGACGGTGCGTTAGATATGGTTTTGGTGGGGGATTCCACCGCCATGGTTGGTTATGCCATGGATGATACCCTGAGCATCACGGTTGAGCAGATGACGGCTCATGGCAAGGCTGTGGTGCGTTCAACACAGCAGGCTTGTGTGGTGATTGATATGCCTTTTGGTAGTTTTCAAGAGTCACCCGAGCAAGCGTTTCGCAATGCGTCTTATATGCTCGCGCATAGTGGTGCGGCAGCGGTCAAGCTCGAAGGGGGCGCAGCGCTGGCAGAAACGACCCGCTTTTTAGTTGAGCGTGGGGTGCCTGTGTTGGCACACGTGGGGTTGATGCCGCAGTATGTCAATACCATGGGTGGTTTTAGGGCTCAGGGCATGAATGACGAGGCCGCCGCTTTGGTCGAGCGCGATGCGCTGGCACACCAAGAGGCCGGGGCATTTGCTGTGGTGCTCGAAGGCGTAGCCGAACCTTTAGGACGTCGTCTGACGCAGGAGCTCAGTGTGCCAACCATTGGTATTGGAGCTTCTCCGGCGTGTGATGGGCAGATTTTAGTGACTGAGGATATTCTGGGGCTCAGTGGGCCACGGATTCCCCGTTTTGCTCAGCAGTTTGCAGATGTAGGATCTGTGATCGAGCAGGCGGTACAGCAATATGCTGATCAGGTGCGTGCGGGGACTTTCCCGACTCTGGATAATTGTTTTGGGGTCAAGCGCTCTGAATAACCGCGCCGTGGGGTGCGTGGCACGATGCTATTTTTATGAGACAGCATCGTGCAGTCGCCTTGCTGTAATTTTGATTAATGATTGATTAGGGGCCGAGGACATGTGGGGTGATTTGCCGCTGTGGTGGGTAGGTGGGCTGGCAGTCATTGCACTTGTCTTGTTATGGGTCAGTGGTCTGTTGATTCGTCGTACACGACAGTGGATGGTGCTGCAAACCCGTTATGAGTATTTGCAGCAACAGCAATCTGCTGATGTGACCCAAGTACAGTCTTTGACCCAGGAAAACGAATTATTAAAAGATCAGGTGTCCGAGCTCGAGCGCGAGTTAATCCGCTTGCAAAGTATCCAACAGACCCAGCAATTTAATCAACAAGGGCAAAAAAGCCTGGATGAGGTGCTGCGCCCGCTGCAAGAGCAGATAGAGCGATTTCAGCAACGCTTGAACCAGGTTCATAGCGAGTCGGTCCGTGGACAAGCTGAATTAGGTTCTGAATTACGGCGTGTGATGGAGGTGGGCCTGCAAATGAGCAGCGAGGCCGAGCACCTGAGTCAAGCCCTAAAAGGTGATAACAAGCGCATGGGGACTTGGGGCGAGCTTCTATTAGCACAGACCCTGGAAACCATGGGCTTGGTTGAGGGGCAGCATTTTATTGCTCAGCCACGCTATAGGGATGCGCAGGGGCAGCTGTACATTCCGGATTTTGTGGTCAATTTGCCTAATGACACTCATATCATTTTAGATAGCAAGGCGTCATTAGTAGATTATGACCGTGCGCTGCAGGCAGAGACCCCCGAGGCGCATGCACGAGCCTTGAATGATTTGGTCAAAGCATTTGAACGTCATGCAGATGACTTGGCCAAGAAGAATTACAGCGCTCTTGAGCAGTTGAATAGTCCTGATTTTGTTTTGATGTTTGTGCCTATTGAGCCGGCTTATCTGGCGGCCATGTCACATCAGCCGCGGTTATTTGAATATGGGTTGCGCAAGAATGTGATAATAACCTCACATACCAGTTTGGTGCCCATTTTAAGGACCATTGCCCAGATTTGGAGTCTGGCAAAATCCCACGAGCATGCGCACGAGTTAGCGCAGCAGGCAGGAGGGATTTTTACCCAATTGAATTTGCTGGCCGAGCGTTTACGCCGGGTGGGCGATACCATTAATCAGCTGACTAACCATTACAACAGCAGTGTCACAGCGCTGGTGGGTCAGCAAGGGGTGTATGCCAAGTTACAACGCTTTGAACAGCTGGCCCCGAATCATTTACAAGCGCGCCCTGATGTGCAGACGGTGCAGCGACAGGTGCATACGCAGCGCTTAGAAGTGGATTCTAAGGACACAGCGCAGGAAAAGAGCAATGAGCAGGAAGAAGAGGGTAAAAATCAGGATTGAGGCTATATGCGTTCAGACTGCTCAAAATGGGGATTGCTGGAAACAATCCCTTTTTCGTTTAGGCTCGCTGCCGGGCCTTGGCAAAATCTGTCTGGGCTAAAAAACCAGGCCATTTTTGTAGCGACATGGGTTTAGAGAAATAAAACCCCTGAACGGCGTCAAACCCCAACTTTTTAAGGATTTCTAGTTCTTCTTTTTGCTCTACTCCCTCGGCAATGCTGTACAGATTAAGGCTGTGTGCCAGGGTGGAGACCATTTTGGCGATGGTGCGCAATTCGGTGTCTTGGGCGATGCCGGTGACCAGGCTGCGGTCAAGTTTCAACCCATACAGAGGAAAAGAGCTGATGGCAGCCAAATTGGAATAACCGGTACCAAAGTCATCCAGCGAAAAACGATAACCAAGCTGGTTTAAAAAGTGCATGATGCGGTTGGCCTCTTTGACGTTTTCCATGATGGTGCCTTCGGTCAGCTCAATAATAAGGCGATTGCTCATTTCAGCGCGCTGGCTCACGAGCAGGTCAATAAATTCGGGGAAATAAATAGAGTGGAATTGCAATGGGCTGACGTTGATAGAGACGTTAAGATCCGGGTAGTCATTTTGACGAATAAATTCGCGTGCTTGTTCTAAAGCCCAAAGGCCCAGACTGTGGATGAGGTTTTCTTTTTCTGCTAATGGAATAAATCGAGTGGGGCTGATATTGCCCAATGTAGGGTGCTGCCAGCGCATTAATAATTCAACCCCGATTAATTTGCCATTTATACAATGTTGGGGGTGGGCAAAGACTTTCATTTGCCCTTTTTTGATGGCCTGGGGTAAATCGGATATTAATTGCTGGGACTCTTTGATTTGGCTTGATAATCGGTCGTTAAAACATTCGACACGCAAGCCTGGGTATTTATGAGTTTGTCTCAGGGCAATGAGGGCGTGTTGAATGATTTTTTGGGCGGTGTAGGTCGGAGTCTTGATATAAGCCACGCCAATGCATATTTGTCCTTGCAGGGCAATACCGCCAATCAGATAAGGGGATTCCAGACTTTTTTGGATGTTTTTGGTGTGCTTGCGCATGAAACTACTGGCGCTGCTGGCGGGCTGGGGCAGGCCTTTCATGAGAATGGCAAATCGATTGCTGTTAAGGCGGGCCAGGATGTCCTCTTTGCCCATTAATCGGCGTAGACGATGTGCGACTTGCTGTAGAAATAAATCACCCATCGCTCGCCCGTAGGTCTCATTGATCCGGTTTAGGTTAGTCAGGCTAAGAATCAACAAAGCACTGCGGTTTTCTGGGCTGCTGTGTTTTAGTTCTGCGGTGACGGCAGACTCGATGACTTTACGGTTGGGCAGTTGGGTCAGGGGATCAAAATAGCCTTGTGGGTCGAGGCGCATGGTTTGTTCGCCAGCGCCGATGGATTGAACTGGCTGTTGTTCAGCAGCCAGGGTAGTGGCTGCAATCTGATCAAACTGCAGTAACAGGCGAGTGATTTCTTTGCGTGCACGTACCAAGCGGATCCCTAGCACGCCCGCGGTCATAGCCAAGGCTAGCGCCAATGCAATGAATAGCCACAGCGCGCCAGCGATGCGTTCACCTGCAATATTACCAAAGCTAAGTAATAGTGAATTGCTTGCAGAATGAACAGCCCAGTTGTATAAAAGATCGGACATAAATTTAAATGGTTTGATGCACTTGGCACACGCCAGGGTGGATAATGAAAACGATGATGAATCCTATTGACGCTGATATGACGATGCTGCGTGCGACAGTGCACGGTAAGGTCCAAGGGGTGGGGTTTAGAGCTGCGACAGTGCAACAAGCGCGCCTCAATGGCCTGACCGGCTGGGTTCGAAACGCTCCTGATGGCAGTGTCGAGGTGTTGGCCCAGGGCAATGCAGATGCGATTGATAACTTTTTGTCCTGGTTACACAAAGGGCCGTCCAGAGCGCATGTCGAGCGGGTAGATATCGTCGATGGTTACGTGACCGAAAGATATTTTAAGCACTTTGAATGGCGCTAGTACAGTGAGATTACAATTTTTGTAAGTGCTGTGGTTTTCTTGTGAGGCTGATTAGGAGCCGTTTTTGGATAATGATTCGGGCGTCCAGCAGGGAATTAGCAAAGGAGAATGATATGAATAGGCTCAGTCAAAATCTGGCTGTTATCAAAAGAGGTGTTTTGACGGGCTGTTTGGCTCTGGGGATTGCTCTGGGAGTGACGCCTACTGCTGCGGCGCAACAGGGGTTATTGAGCGTAGCCACTGGTGGGGTGACTGGGGTGTATTATGCAGCGGGTGGGGCACTGTGTCGGTTGTTAAACAAGGACCGCGCGCATCATAATTTACGTTGCACCATTGAGTCCACAGGCGGGTCTGTTTTTAATGTCAGTGCGCTGCGCACAGGAGACTTTGAAATTGGGGTGTTGCAGTCTGATGTGGCCTACAACGCTTATAATGGTGAGGGTCAGTTTGAAGAACCTTTTACTGAAATGCGTTCTTTGTTTTCTATCCACCCCGAGCCATTGACGGTGTTGGTTCACAAGGATAGTGGGGTGCATGCTTTTGCTGATTTAGAGGGCAAGCGCTTTAATATTGGCAACCCTGGTTCGGGCTCACGTGCGTCTATGGACTTGTTGCTTGAGGCCATGGGGTTGGATACTTCTTTTTTTGGTCAAGCGACCGAGTTACGACCCGATGAGCACGGGCAGGCGCTGTGTGATCACAAGATTGATGGTCTTTTTTATGGGGTGGGTCATCCTTCGACCAATATCCAAGAACCTACGACGACTTGTGGGGCACAGTTAGTGCCTTTAGAAGGCGCGGCTGTGGATCGGTTGGTGACTGATTTTCCTTATTATGCCAAGGCAGTTATTCCGGGGGGAACCTACCCTGATAATCCGGATGATGTTGTGACTTATGGGCCATTGGCGACTTTTGTGACGACCTCTGCGGTGCCTAATGAAGCTGCTTACCAGTTGGTAAAGTCTGTGTTTGAAAATTTTGATGATTTCAAACGTATGCATCCGGCATTAGAGCATTTGAAAAAAGAGGATATGGTGTCTGCAGGTTTGACGGCTCCATTGCACCCTGGTGCAGAACGGTATTTCAAAGAGGCGGGTTTGTTGCCAGCGCAGTAGTTTAGGGGGGGCGGTTGTCTAGCCAATCAGTACAGTTACGTGGGGCAGTGCGTGCGCCCATGCTAGGGCGTGATGGGGTTGCTCCCAGCCGCGTTTGGTTGCCCCAGGGGCAGTGGCGCTATGTGGGCGAGTTCTTGTTGCAGCGTTTTCCGCATCTGGATAGCGCTCAGATGCTGCGGCGTATCGAGCGTGGCGATATTGTGGATGCTCGGGGGCGTCCCGTGCACTATTACACGCCTTATCGGCCGCAACAGTGGCTGTGGTATTACCGGGTAGCCGAAAATGAGGTGCCCGTGCCTTTTTCTTTGCCCATTTTGTATGCAGATGATTATTTAGTGGTGGTTGATAAACCCCATTTTTTACCCAGCATCCCCAGTGGGCAGTATTTAGAGCACACCGCCATAGCACGGGTACGCAAGCATTTTAATAATTATGATATTACTCCCCTGCATCGTCTGGATCGGGAAACCGCGGGGGTGATGTTGTTTTGTGTGCAGCCCCGTTATCGGGGTGTTTATCAGGCTTTGTTCCAAAGTCAGGACATTCAAAAAGAATACGAGGCGATTGCGCCTGTGCCCGCTGATAGGTCATTTCCGGTGCAAGTGCAACGACGCATACAGGGGGTGCCTGGGCAATTCCTGATGCAGTGTGTCGAGGGCTCCCCTAATAGTGATACTTATATAGAGCTTTTGTCGCAGTGGCAGACCAATATTCAATTGGGGCATTTTCGTTTGCAGCCGTTGACGGGGCGTAAACATCAGCTACGGGTGCATATGCGCTCGTTAGGGGCACCAATCATCAATGACCGATGGTATGCGTTTAACGAACAAAATACCGCGCCTACATCCAGTGCAGCACAAGACGAGCAACTAGGGGGGACCGATTTCAAGGACCCGTTGCAGTTGTTGGCACGTTCAATTGCTTTTATCGATCCGATCAGTTGTGATTATCGCGAGTTTCGTAGTGAACGTACCTTGCAGTGGCTACCCACAAGCTCTAGTAGTGCCTAAAGGTATGCTGTATTTCTGCTCGATCAAGTTCTTCGTAGAGACACAGGCTGAGCAAAATACGTGCACCGTGTGGGCTCCACCAATGCGCTGGCAGCGTGTGATATTGATTGTCTAGCTCGGTGGGGACAATGGGGCCGTGACTAACTTGGCTGGCGCGGATGACCGGAATCCCCGCTGCATGTAGTTTAAGTACACCTTGCTGGGCGGTGAGGCTGAGGTTGCCATTACCTTTGCCAGCGATGACCAGCCCGGCACGTTGCGCTGTGATGCATTGGTTGTAAAAATCCAGCTGAGCGCCCGGGTGATCATAAATGATGTCCACAGCGGGCAGGGTGGCATCAGCCGTGAGGCTAAAACGACTATGGGTGGTATGAGCACGTCGAGGGGTGCTGCCAATATAAGGAATGCCGTTGCTAATCACCCCCAGAGGGCCGGTGTCGGGTGCGGCAAAGGCATCTGGGATGTGCGTGTTCGTTTTGCGTATAAAGCGCGCGCTGTAGATGCGGTCTTGAGCGACAACCAGCACCCCAAGGTTGTGTGCATCCGCGTGGGTGGCGACACGTACTGCTTGGTACAGATTCATGGGGCCATCGGCACTTAGCGCACTGCCGGGTCGCATGGCGCCTACCAAGATCACGGGTTTGGTGCTTTTGACGCATAGATGCAGCAGTAAAGCAGTTTCTTCCAAGGTATCCGTGCCGTGTGTGATGACCACGCCCTCTATCTCTGGGCGTGCCAGCAGTTGGTTGGCATGCGTGACAATGGTGATCTGTTGAGCACTGCTGATGGTGCTGCTGTCGATTTGAAAGGGGCTATGGCATTCAATTTCAGCCAGGGTGTTGAGCTCTGGAACTGCATCAAGTAATGCTTGGCCATCTTGGGCAATGGCGTAGTTGGCAGTGGCTGTGTTGTCCGGGGCGGTCCCTGCAATGGTGCCCCCCGTGGTCAACAATGCAATACGTTTGAGTTGGTTCATGGCAGTGCCTCGGTGGTTCTCAGGTTTATTGCTCGGCTTTGTGCATGCCCAGTGCGCGCTCAAATAATTGCAGTAAAAAGAGCAAGCTAAAATTAATGATCAGGTAAAGCAGTCCGGCAACGATAAAGGTTTCCATGACGGCGTAGTTTTGGCTCATGACGCGGCGCGCTTGGCCTGTGATGTCTAATACTGCAATGGTGGAGGCCAGGCTGGTGCCTTTGATGGCAATGACTATTTCATTGCTATAAGCAGGCAAGGCTTGTCGCAGGGCGAGTGGGAAAACGATTCGGCTAAAGCGTTTGATAGGCGACATGCCGATGGCTTGGGCGGCCTCGATTTGGCCGCGGGGTACCGACTGCAGCCCGCCGCGAAAGACCTCGCTGATGTAGGCGCCGCTATTGAGCCCAATGGCCAAGATAGCGCACCGTGTCCCATCACTAAAGAGCCACCATAGGGTAGGCGAATGCCGCACAAAGTCTAGCGTGCCAATGCCATAGTACAAAATAAATAGCTGGACGAGCAAAGGGGTACCACGAAATAATGTGCTGTAGCACAACGCAAAACGAGACAGCAGGCGTTGGCTCGAGACGCGCATCAGGGCCAGACCCACGCCAATCAACAGGGACCAAAAAATACTGTATAGGCCAATAGACAGCGTTAACTGTAGACCTTTGAGCAGGGTCTCTATAGTGTATTGAAATTGCTCGTATGAAAAAATCATGGCAGCGGGTCGGCAGGGGTCATTGGGCAGAGCGCAGGCCGTGACCAGCATGGCGCTCGGCAAGTGAAAACACAGCTTGGCTGCCTATTCCAATAGCAAAAAATAAGGCTCCCGCGCATAGGTAAAACAATAAAGGTTCGCGGGTAGAGGCTGCACCGAGTTGGGCGGCACGCATGATTTCTACGAGACCCACCAGGGAAATGAGGGCGGTATCCTTGAGCGCGGTTTGCCAAACATTATTCGAGCCCGGCAAGGCATACCAAAACAGCTGGGGTAGCGCGATGCGACGAAAACGTTTCCAGCGCGACATGCCAATGGCCTGAGCGGCCTCGATTTGGCCTTTTGGGATGGCCAAAAAGGCGCCCCGAAAGACCTCGACGCTATACGAACCGGCAATGACGCCGATGGCCAGTATGCCCACCAGAGCAGGGAACCAGCGATTAAAAAGCTCGTCTAGATCCAGCAGGTAGGCCAGGTCAGTTGCCCCATGAACCGAGCCAAAGAAAATAAGATAAATAATTAATAGCTCGGGAATGCTGCGCGTCACAGTGGTGTATAAACGTACGAGCCAGCCCATTGGGCGTGGCCCGTATAAGCGGATACTGGCACCGGCGATGCCGATGACGGTGCCCAGTGCCATGCCAAAGATTGAGATAAAGAGGGTCATGGCGGCCCCTTTTAAGAGCATCCATCCCCACCCTTCAAACAATATGGCAAGTATCCGTTCAAGCATGGTTATTTGCGTACTGAGCGACGTATTTAGTCATCCTCGCAAATTTCATAGTTAGCGATGTCGATTTGGAACCACTTTTCGCTGGCTTCCTTGATGGTGCCGTTTTCGATGAGGGTGCACAGGGCGTTATCGACGTTTTCCTTGAGTTCGTCATTATCCAGATGGATACCGACAGCAATCCCGTAACCCAGGGTTTCGGGGTCAGAAGAGCCCTTGATGACGTAGTCAGTGAGAGAGAATTCGGGGTTATCCATTTTGTCGTAGAACTGCTGCTGCGAAGTCAGGTCAGCAAAGGTCCCGTCCAAACGGCCGGCATCCAGATCGATTTGCATTTGATCCAGGGTCTCGTAGTCTTTGATATTGACTTCGGGAGCCATTTTGGCCAAATAGGCACCATGGGTAGTTCCGCCTTGAACACCAATGGTTTTGCCCTCGAGACCAGAAAAGATTTCTGCGCTATCGCCAGCGCCTACGAGCTCACTGTCAGCAGGCAGGATAAAGATAGCGTCCTCGACGGCATAAGGAATACTAAAGTTAACGCGTTTGGCGCGCTCGGGAGTGTAGGACATGCCCGAAATGATCAGGTCAAAGCGTTTGGCATTTAAGGAGGGGATCAGGCTGTCAAAGGACTGCACCACAAAACGGCAATCGGCGCCGAGCTCTTCGCACAGTGCGGCAGCAACGTCGGCGTCAAAGCCGGTGACGTTGCCTGAGGCATCAACCATGCTCCAGGGGGGGTAGCCGCCCTCGGTGCCGATTTTATACGATGGTGCCGCCATCACGGCTCCGCTGAGCAGCGTAGCTGCCGCCCCTAACAAGAGTTGATTGAATGGTTTCATTGTTTTCAGTCTCCTAAATAACATTCAGTGGTGAATTACTGCAATGGTTGTAAAAACTGTTTGAGGCGCTGCGTCTGCGGATCGTCAAAAAGCTCGCGTGATGGTCCGGCCTCGGCGCAAATACCGTCATGCATGAATAGGGTGTGGTTGGAAACCTCGCGGGCGAAGCTCATTTCATGGGTCACTAAAATCATGGTGCGTCCTTCTTCGGCCAGCGCTCGAATCACGCGTAGAACCTCGCCAACCATTTCGGGGTCCAGGGCCGAGGTGGGCTCGTCAAAGAGTAAAACCTCGGGATTCATGGCCAGGGCACGTGCAATGGCTACGCGCTGCTGTTGCCCCCCTGAGAGCTCGGAAGGGTAGGCGTTGGCCTTGTCCGCCAGGCCGACCTTGTCCAAGAGCTCGAGGGCCTGTTGATGGGCCTGAGCACGAGGTTGGTGCAAGACATGGACGGGTCCCTCGGTGATGTTTTGCACAGCGGTACGGTGTGACCAGAGGTTAAAGTTCTGAAAGACCATGCCCAGGCGGCAGCGTACCTTTTCTAATAGACGCGGGTCCTGAGAGGTGGGGGTGCCATTTCGGTGGGTGCGTGTGCGCAGGATATCATTGCCAATGTGGACCTCGCCTTTGTCGGGGACAACCAGGTGGTTGATACACCGCAGCAAAGTGCTCTTGCCGGATCCCGAGGCACCGATAATGCAGAGCACCTCGCCTTTGCGTGCGGTAAAGGAGATCCCCTTTAGCACCTGATGGGTGCCAAATGACTTGTGGATGTCTTTTACCTGCACGGCATACTCAGAGGGTACAGCAGAAGCGTTCACGGCAGAAAATGGGCCCAAACAGTTAAAAAAGCGAGTCTATCATACGCAG
>DATGTW010000182.1:0-6669 GCA_035301625.1 Paenalcaligenes sp. | reverse complement strand
ACTATGGCATTACTACCCATCCTTAAATATCCTGATCCCCGTTTGCATACGGTGGCTAAACCAGTTGCACAGGTCGATGACCGCATTCGCAAGCTGGTGGCTGACATGGCCGAGACCATGTATGCGGCACCAGGCATAGGCTTGGCGGCGACGCAGGTCGATGTGCACGAACGGGTGATTGTGATTGACATTTCCGAAGAGAGTAATGATTTACTCGTTTTGATTAACCCTGAGATCTATTGGCGCAGTGACGAATGCGAAGAGTTCGAAGAGGGCTGTTTATCTGTTCCAGGTACCTATGAAAAGGTCGAGCGCGCTGCCGAGATCAAGGTCCGTGCGCTTAACGAGCAGGGCGAGTCCTTTGAGTTTCATGCGGATGGCTTGCTAGCCGTTTGCGTGCAACACGAAATTGACCACCTCGATGGCAAGGTCTTTGTCGAGCATTTGTCGTTGCTCAAACAAAATCGTATTGTGACGCGCTTGCGCAAGCAGCAGCGCGAGGCACGCCGTGCCGCTGAAAAACAAAAACTGGCAGTATAATTTATGAGTCTGAGCGTTGTGTTTGCTGGCACCCCCGAGTTTGCCGAGCAGTCTTTACGTGCACTATTAGAGGCGGGCTACGAGGTACCGCTGGTATTGACACAACCCGATCGACGGGCGGGTCGTGGGATGCATTTGCAGCCCAGCCCGGTCAAGAAAACAGCGCTCGAGGCAGATATCCCTGTGATGCAACCGGTGCGTTTGCGGCTCGAGGGCGAGCACGCCGCACAGGCCCACGAGGTACAAGCCCAGCTCGAGCGTATTGCCCCTGATGTCATGGTGGTGGCCGCTTATGGCCTCATTTTGCCGCAGTGGGTGCTTGATTTACCCCGCTACGGCTGCCTCAATATTCACGCCAGTTTGTTACCGCGTTGGCGGGGTGCGGCGCCGATTCAAAGGGCCATTGATGCTGGTGATTCAGAGACCGGGGTGACCATCATGCAGATGGACGCTGGTTTGGATACCGGACCCATGTTGCTGCGTCGTGCATTGCCTATTACTGATGCACATACGGCGGGCCGTCTGCATGACGAGCTGGCTGCGCTGGGCGCTGATGCCATTGTTGCGGCCTTGCAGCAGTTAAAAGAGGGGCGTTTGATCGCCCAGCCTCAGCCCGTCGAGGGCGTGACCTATGCAGAAAAGCTGCAGCGGGCTGAATCCGTGATTGATTATACGTGGCCAGCAGCGCGTATTGCTCGGCGTATTCGGGCGTTTAATCCTTTTCCTGGCAGTACTACCGAGCTCCCTGACATCAAGGGTGCGGTCAAGATCTGGGCAGCCGAGGCAGTGGATGCCCCTGTACAGGTGGCTGCAGGTCAGGTGCAAAAGATTAATGCCGACAGCATTGATATTGCCACCGCACAAGGGTTATTGCGTATTACTGAATTACAGCGTCCAGGGGGGCGGCGCCAAAAGGCCGAGCAATTCATCCCGGGGTGGGCTTATGCGCAACAAAATGCGGGTTAAGTCTTTAAGCTAACCCCATGCCATACATGGCGGAAAGAGCAGATCGCCTGCAGCGCAATTATGACGTTGCGGGCGATTTTTTGATGGGACGTCTAGAGCGGCGCCACTCGATGAAACCTATGGTGATGCCACTGCTACAAATAATAAAAATACCCAGCCAGGTCAGGGCATCGGGGAATTGCCCCCAAATCAACCAGCCCAACCCTGCTGCACTGACGATTTGTAAATACACAAAAGGAGCCAATAAAGAGGCCGGGGCGCGTTGATAAGCTTGTATTTGTAATAGATGCCCCAAGGCCCCAAAAACCCCAGTGGCAAATAAAGCCACCCAGTCCATGCCAGAAAACTCTTTGAGTACTGGCAAGGCTGCCGAAAAAGCGTAGGGCAGACTGAGGGTGGTCAAAACGGAGCCCACTAAACCGCTCCATAAAAGCGTGGTCATCGAGTCATCAATGGCGACCTTGCGGGTGACGATGAATTGGGTGGCAAACATGCAGGCGGTGATCAAACCAAACATCACCCCGATGGGGTGCAGGCCCGAGCCCGGGCGAATAATGATCAGCACGCCGATAAAACCCACAATGGCCGCGATCCAACGCGAAATATGCGGGGGCTCATGCAATACCCATGGGGCAGCTGCTAGCATGAGTAAAGGCGCCAGAAAATTAATGGCCGTGGCCTCCGCCTGGGGCAGGTAGCTAAGTGCTGTAAAAAACGAATAGGTAGCCAGCAGCATCACCACGCCACGCAACAATTGCATGCCGGGTTGCTTGGCCTTGAACACCCGCCAGCCTTTGAACGGTACGACGATGGTCATCACCAGGATTAGGTGCACGATATAGCGCACCCACACCATAAAAAACAATGAAATCCCGGCGGCCATCACCCATTTGCCCGAGGCATCCAGGGTGGAAAGTGCCCATGTGGACAAAACCAGGATGAGGATGCCGGCAATGGGATGTGTGGTATTCATGTGGGTGATTACATCTGCATGGGACGCAGTAGTTGTTCAATGGTGTAGGCGACCTGCAGCAAATGGGCATCGTGGTGTCCGGGGGCTGCCAGGGTCAGACCCACTGGGGCCTCGCCCTCGGGATGGCAGGGCAAACTAACTGCACAGCCATTGAGAAAGTTGACAATGCTGGGATTGCGCAAGATGAGTGCATTGTGGTTAAAGTATTGCTCCTCATCTTCTAAATCACTGATCCGTGGCGCGACAATGGGGCTGGTGGGCATCAAAAAGGCATCGTAGGCTTCCAGGCGTTCTTCTACGGCACGGATCCATTGCTCGCGCTCGGCCAGTAGGTCGATATAGTCAGCTGCGCTTTGGTCCTTTCCAATCAGAATACGCTTGGCGACACGCGGATCATAAAGATCCTGGTGTTCGCTAATGAGGTCGCGATGCAGGGCCCAGGCCTCGGCGCACACAAAACCACCATTGCGATTGATATAGGCCAGTTGATTGAATTCGGGCATCTCGATGCGTTCGACTTGGACACCGCTGTTGGTCAGCGCCAAAATGGCGGCATTGATGCGTTGCGAAACGGTGGTGTCCAGACTATTGAAAACGACGTCTTTGGGGACAGCAATGCGCAGATGCTCGTAGGGGATAGGTTCTAGATCAGGCATGGGCTCATCGCTGAGGATGCTGTCTGTGATAGCACAGCAGGTCACAGAATGTCCGATGGGGCCACTCGAGTCCAGGCTAAAGGCCAAGGGTAACACCCCTTGGGTGGGAATACGCTCTGCGGTAGGCTTGAATCCTGTGAGCCCACAAAATGTTGCAGGAATACGGATAGAGCCCCCGGTATCTGTGCCGATGGCGACGGTACACATGCCATCAGCCACAGAAACACCCGCGCCCGAGGACGAGCCCCCCGGGATATGACCGACATCACGATTCCAAGGGGCGCGTGGTGTGCCGTAGTGAGGGTTGATGCCCAGGCCAGAAAAAGCAAATTCGGTCATGTTGGTGCGCCCAATTAAAATGGCACCTGCATCAATGAGACGTTGCACGAGCAAGGCATTTTCAGTCGCTGGGGCGGCCTCATCGAGTACCTTTGAGGCACCGCGGGTGCGATCGCCAACCACATCAAAGAGGTCTTTCAAAGAAACAGGAATCCCCTCTAAAGGAGAGCGCACTTGACCCGAGGCCCGTAGCTCATCTGAGAGTCGGGCAGCCGTGCGTGCTGCATCGTCATATACCTTTAAAAAAGTGCGTGCACCTTCGCCCTTGGGGTCGTGGATGCGCTCTAGGGCTGCATCAGTCAGGGCCGCTGCGGTGGTTTCGCCTTTTTCCAGGGCGTTTTGTAGTGCTTGAATGGTGGTGTGCTTGGATAGGGGCATAAAGGCTCTTAATCGACTAAAGGGAGGGTTTCAATAAAGTATTCGTGCCGCAGGTTGCGCTCTAGGCGCGGGTCGTGTAGCTCCATAACAAAGGTCGGTGCAGTGCGGATTCTGCCTACTGTAGTGACTGTTCCGCAGGTGATGGCCGTACCGTTAGGCAATTCGTCATTGCCAAAATGATGTTTGACTAATTCTAATGGGGGCAGCAGGCTGCTGAGTGCGCCCTCTTGGTAGAGATCAGGGTGGCCCTCGTTCACCAACCAAGCGCGCATTTCCAATTCATCCCAGTGATCAGCGACATCCTCGTAGCGCCAGGCCGCACGCGCAATAGGCTTGATGCATACTTGTTTAGAAAGCGCGCTATTATGAACCTCAAGGCCGCGGTCTGTATGATCAGAAACCAAACTGACGAAAAGCTGATGATTTTGTTTGAATAATAAAACCTCAGCAGCCCCGGTGCTGTGTGGCCCCACGACCTGTACGCGTTCGGACTGGGTCAATTGGTTGTTGGCGACGGGGTAAAATTTAGGGCTTTGGCGTGCACGGGCTAAACGTAGCTCTGAGCGTTCATATGTAGCGCCACGGCTGCCGACCTCGCGGCGTGCCCAGTCAGTAACAATCAAATATTCGATGCCCGCGATAATGGTTTCGGGGGCGCCTTCTTTGTTGATCAGCTGGAACTTGAGTTGCATAAGCATTCCTTTTAGTTGTCACCGGATAATTGGGCAGGCGCTGGGAAGCGGCGTACAATACTGCCCGTGTCCAGAATTATATTAGTTGATAGTAGCCCAAGACAGTTGAAAAGACACCTTATCAAGGATAAAACGCAGAGGAGTTTCAGGCAAAAAAATTATGGTTAAAAAAATTCTTATTGTGCGTACCTCCTCGCTAGGTGATTTGGTTCATATGTTGCCCGCGATAAGCGATATTGCCGCCCACCTGCCGCAAGCCCAGATAGATTGGGTCGTCGAGGAGGCATTGGCAGATATTCCACAGTGGCACCCCCATATCAATCACGTGTATACGGTGGCCCACCGGCGGTGGCGCAAGCGCTGGTGGCAGCCCCAGGTGCGTGCCGAGCGCCGACAGTTTCGTGAAGCCATCAGTGCTGAGCAATATGATGTCGTGCTGGATATGCAGGCTTTAATGAAATCTGTTTGGATAGTGCGCCAAACGCGTGGCCCTCGTCATGGACTCAATTGGAAATCAGCGCGTGAGCCGTTGGCTTCATTATTCTATCAGCATAAGTATGCGATAGAGTTCTGGCAACCTGCCGTGATTCGACAACGTTTGTTGGCATCGCAGGTGTTTGGTTATCCATTGGCGGGAGCACCTAATTATGGTTTGCAAGCGTTTCGGGTGGATAATCCTGTCCAGAACTATGCTGCAATCATGCCCTCGGCCAGTCGGGATGACAAGCTTTGGGCGGCTGAAAAATGGCATGTGATTTTTGATTATTTGATCGAACAAGGGCTCACGCTGCGTTTGTTTGCAGGCAATGACCAAGAGGCCGCACGCGCTCAGGATTTGATTACTGATTACCAAGAACACGCACAGGTCTTACCGCGGATGGGACTGACCGAGGTGGCCCAAGAGCTGGCCGTCGCTCGGCTAATGGTTGGTCTGGATAGTGGTCTGACCCATTTGAGTGCTGCGCTGGGACGGCCCACAGTGGGTATTTATAAAGCCTCGACGCCAACCCGCACGCCGTTGATTGGCAGTGCGTATACTGCTAGCTTGGGCGATCGTGGGCAGGACCCCAGTGCCGAGACCGTTTTAGCCGCGACTCAGGCGGCTTATGCGTCTGACAGTCAGTCTGATTCTGGGTTGTGGACGTTATAATGCTGCTTTTTGTACAATCAGTCGTTGTTGTCTTTACAAGAGTGAAAGCGTAACATTTACTCAAGTTCCAACACACACCACACATAAATAAAGGCATACATCGGTTTTGGTAGCTGCGACGCAGCAGCCTGTCGTCGTGCGTGTCGACGCGTAGCTGCCTACCGTGTAGTGCAAAGGTTTATTGCTTTTGAATCGCTTTATCTACACGCTGTTGTTGTATCTGTTATCCCCGTTTTTACTGGGCTGGATGGCGCTACGCGCACGTCGTGTCGGCGGGCGTTGGCAGGTCTTTGGCGCAGCCCGTTTCGGGCATTATCGGCATCCCGCGCCAGATACCATCCACACATGGGTGCATGCTGCCAGCTTGGGTGAAATGCGGGCCGCGCAGCCCTTGGTCAAGGCTTTATTGGACGAGGGCAGAACTGTTTTATTGACCCATTTAACCTATACCGGACGCGCCGAGGGCGAGCGTATTTTTGCAGCCGCCATTTTGCAAGGACAGCTCATACAGCAGTGGTTACCTTATGATTTTCCGGGCGCTGTGCGCCGTTTCTGCAAGTACTATCGCCCGCAGGTGGGGGTGCTCATCGAGCGCGAGGTATGGCCTAACTTGCTTTTAGTGGCTCGACGCCAACGCATTCCAATGGTATTGGCCAGCGCCCGTTTTTCGGCTCGCTCTTTGCGTCAATCCATGCGTATCGGGCGGTTGATGCGTGCCGCATACCGTAGTTTCACAGCGGTGTATGCGCAAAGCTTCCGAGACGCCCAGCGCCTCGAAATCATTGGGGCACGTGCTGTGCGGGTGTCCGGGAATTTTAAATTCGATGTGCACAGTCCTGCCACACAGGTCGAGGCTGGCCGCCATTTTGCTCAGCGGTTGCGGCGTAAAATCATCGTTTTGGCCAGTACCCGCGAGGGCGAAGAGGCCCTGTTTGCGCGTGCTTTGCAGCGATATATCCAAGAAGAGCGCGAGCA
>DATGTW010000181.1:0-12510 GCA_035301625.1 Paenalcaligenes sp. | reverse complement strand
GCACCTATTAGCGGGGCAGCAGTTTTTGGTCTACCTTAGTGATCAACGCGCGTTGGCACACTTTGATCGACTGCTGTGGGGATTTCAGCCTACGGCCTTTGTGCCCCATGCAATAGCTGACGCCCCACAAGCAGAGCAAGCCCCTATCGTTCTATGTCACCAACAAACCCAGCTGGAAACCGCGCAACAGTGGCTTAAAACACCCTGGGTACTTAACTTGGACAACCAAATAGCTCCCATCCAACCTCACAGCCAGCGCATCCTCGAAATCGTCTCCACCGACGAAGCATGCCGACAGCATGCCCGCCAACGCTGGCGCAACTACCAATCTCAAGGCTACGAATTGCATGCCCAGGAACTCCAACCCAACAAAACAGTCAAATCATAGATACCCCAGCAAAACAGCAATAAACAAAGTAAACAGCACTGTGTTTTCAACCACAAAGACAATCAACTACGCGCACCTAGGTGTTTGCCTAGGTTGATTGCCTGACAAAGATTCAGTTATTCTATAGAGCTGAAACAATTCTAGCTTTTAAGGACACACAATCATGAGTGAATATCGTTCTAATATCCATGCCACGACACATACACAATCGCAGGTCGCGCGCAATCGGGTATTACGCAACACCTACTGGCTACTGACACTGTCGATGATCCCCACGGTTCTCGGCGCCTATCTAGGACTGAGCCTAAACTTTGGCGCAGCCATGGCCTCCAGCCCAGGGATGTCACTGATCCTATTTTTCGCCGGTGCATTTGGGCTCATGTTTTTAGTCGAGAAAAACAAAAATAATAGCCTAGGTGTTGTATTCCTACTCGCCTTTACCTTCTTCATGGGCATCATGCTCTCGCGCTTGCTTGGCTTTGTACTAGGATTTCAAAATGGCACACAGCTAATCATGCTCGCCTTTGGTGGCACAGGCGCGGTGTTTTTCGCCATGGCATCCGTTGCCAGCACAACAAAACGCGACTTCAGCCACTTGCAACGCTTCCTGTTTACAGGGGTAATCATCCTAATTGTGGCCGCAGTCGCCAACGTATTCCTACAAATACCAGCCCTGATGCTAACCGTCTCGGTCTTGGCCATCGCAATCTTCTCAGCTTTCCTGCTAGTTGACCTGCAACGCATCATCAACGGTGGCGAAACCAACTACATCACCGCCACACTGGCCTTATACCTGAGCCTATACAACATCTTTAGCAACCTGCTAGCCCTGCTTGGCATCTTTGGTGGACAGGAATAATCGCAAAACACAACGATTAATCTAACACCTGGCACAACCAAAACAAAAGCGCCCAACTACTTGGGCGCTTTTTTGTACCATAATGATAGCACTCGCAGAGCGACGAACAGCGGCTAGCCGACCGTGCGCCGCACAGTCTTCCAAGCACCTTCAGCCACCAAAAAGCCAACCGCTATCCAGATAGGAATATAAGTCCACCATTCACCGGGAGCAATAGGCTCACCCAGCAATAAATAGGCTACCCAAAATAACAACACCGGCTCAACATAGCCCAATAACCCAAATAAACCCATTGGCAGTTTTCGACTCGCTGCAATATAGCTAAATAGTGCAATGGCGCTGATCATGCCAAAGAAAGGGACTTGCCAGAAAAAACGTGGGTGCTGCGCAAAAAGCGCTAAGCTGCTGCCCTCATCCGCCCCGGGTATACTCATCAATACAATCAATACACTGGGAATCAGCAAAATAAAAAAATCAAACCATAGCGACACCACAGTGCCTACTTTAAGATAGCGTCGCAATACAAAATAAGGTGGGTAGCCTAAGGCCACCAAAGCCGTTGCCCAAGAGAAACTATGTGTGCGCCACAACTCGTGTAATACCCCCGAGGCTGCAAAAAACACAGCGCACCACTGCCACATGCTTAGACGCTCTTTATAAAGAACTTGCCCAACCAAAACCATTGTTAAAGGCAGCAGGAAATACCCCATAGAAACATCCAGGGCGCGATTGTTTAAGGGGGCCCAAACGAATAACCATAGTTGGACTCCAAATAAAAATGCACTGATTAATGACAACAGCAAAAAGCGCCAATCAGTAAAAAAACGTTTAGCTACCGCCCATACCTCTGGCCAACGTCGTGTCTGGTGCACGATCAATGCCAAGCCTGGCACGCCCAAAAATATCCGCCAAGCAAACAGGTCCGCCCCTTCCAAAGGGTACAACAGTGATGAAGTGTAATAGACCAAGGCAAATAGCACCGAGGCCGAGACTGATAAAGCAACACCTTGATTCATTGATTCTTATAGACTAAATAGTTCACGCAATACCTGACGAGTTCGCAGCGGGCGACCGATTAAATGGTCGATGCGTTCCCGAAGGGCTTGCCGCAAAGACGGATCCGCTTGGAATTGCTCTAGGCTAGGCTGCTCACCCTCAAAACCATAGCCCGTCTCTTGCAACAAAATCCATTCAAAGCGACGTAAAATGGGTGCAATAGATTCGGGCGCCTGACATAAGGCGCCCAGTGTCTCTTCGTAGGTAGAAAATAATTTCGGGTATGGGTCTTCTTTAGGCAAAAGCAGCAGCAAGAGCTCATTTAGGTACCAGGCTGACAGCATTGTTGAACCAGGCAATGGATGTAGTTGCAACAATTCAGCAGTAGTGAGTGTTTTCACCTCGCCCGAGCCAGTCCAGCCAACCTCTATCGCTTGAAAAGAAAGCAAGACAGCTTTAATCCGTGAATAAGGCCGCTTGGCCCCTTTGGCCACGACAGGCATGAGGCCATGCGTTTGCGTAAATAGCTGAGCAATGAGCGAGGTCTCACGCCAATCAATGGTATGCAATACATAGGCTCGGGCCCCGTGTACACGCTGACTGCGGCGTGACATTGTTATTCGTAGCCCAACTCGCGCAGCTGCGCTTCGGTGTCCTGCCAACCGCGACGTACCTTGACGAATACTTCGAGGTAAACGGGCTTATCCACCATGCGTTTAATGTCTTGGCGCGCTTCACTGGCAATACGCTTCATGTGCAAACCCTCTTTACCCAATAATATTGGACGATGCGATTCACGCTCGACCAGCACACAAGCAGCAATATGAATCCCCTGTTCGTTTTCTTCCCAGTGCTCAATAAATACAGTACAACCATAAGGTAGTTCATCGCCGACCAGTCGAAATATTTTTTCCCGTAATAGTTCGGCTGCAATAAAACGCATGGGACGATCCGTGAGCGTTTCCTCGTCAAAGAAAGGCGCAGATTTGGGTAAATAACTGCCTGCCTGATCCAGCAGCACATCAAGCTGGGTCCGCCGCCAAGCACTGACCGGGATAATTTCAGCATAATCAAAACGTTGGGCCAGCTGTTCTATAAACGGCAATAATACAGATTTATCCTTGAGGCGATCAACCTTATTTAGTACTGCAATTACAGGTATGTTAGCAGGCAGCAAATCTACTACTTGTTGGTCCTCGGACGTCCATACATTAGCCTCGAGTACATGTAAGACGAGATCAACATCACTGAGTGTTTTAGTTACCACACGATTCATCATGCGGTTCATTGCCCCTTTGTGTCGCGTCTGAAACCCTGGTGTATCTACAAAAACAAATTGTTCGTGCTCACGCGTCAGCACGCTGTGAATGCGGTGTCGAGTTGTTTGTGCCTTTCTAGAAACAATAGAAACCTTGGCCCCGACCAAAGCATTGGTCAGTGTTGATTTACCCACATTTGGGCGTCCCACCACAGCCACAAAGCCACATTTAAATGCTGTTTCAGTCATGACGAACCTTTTTGCTGTTTCTGTTCTTTGATTGCCTTAATAGCCAGTGCAGCAGCTGCCTGCTCGGCTGCGCGCCGACTGCGTCCTTGAGCTTGGGTATTAATAGCGAGCTTGTTAATTGCGCAACTGACTGTAAATGTCTGGTTATGCGCAGCCCCCTCGGTGGCGATCACGGTGTACACCGGTAAATCAATGCGTAGACCTTGGACTATTTCCTGCAGTAGGGTTTTGGCATCCTTACCCAAATTTTTAGGGTCTAAATTTTGAATCAGGGGTGCGTACAACCGTTGGATGACCTTGGTTACAACCTCAAAGCCACCATCGAGATAAATAGCCCCTAAAATAGCCTCTAGCGCATCGGACAGAATAGACGGACGGTTGAACCCCCCGCTTTTAAGTTCGCCCTCGCCCAAGCGTAACAAATCAGACAGCTGCAACTGCTGGGCTAACTCGGCCAGGGTATCCTGTTTAACTAAGCTAGCACGTACCCGAGACAGGTCCCCCTCGTCTATGCGTTGAAACTGCTCGAATAAAAGCGCCGCCACTACAAAGTTTAGCACCCCATCACCCAAGAACTCGAGCCGCTCGTTGTGCTTGGCGGCATAACTGCGATGGGTCAGGGCCTGCTCTAAGAGTGCACGCTGTTCAAACTGGTAATCTAAAGCTTTTTGCAGGGAATCCAATGCCGGCATCAGTGAAAACGTCCTATACGCCCAAAATCATTAAAGTTCATCCAGATGAAAAAGGCTTGGCCAACGATGTTTTCCTCGGGCACAAACCCCCAAAAACGACTATCCAGACTATTGTCACGATTATCACCCATCACAAAGTAATAGCCCTCGGGAACCTCGCACCGCACACTGCTATGTCGATATTCACAAAGATCAAAGTGAGGAAAACGTACGATAGGGGTAATATTTAAATTGACATTGGGATTAACCAAAATTTCATTGGATTTCTCACCCAAGGACTCTTTGTACTGATTGATATATTGAGCACGGTCAGGCTCAAAATAATCCCCATCCCGGACCTGCTTGACCTCGGTACCGTTGAGATACAAATGCTGATTCTTGTACTCGATCGTATCACCCGGCGTACCCACCACCCGTTTAATGTAATCAATATCAGTATTTAGTGGATATTTAAAGACCAATACATCGCCCACTTTGGGCTCACCTACTGGGATAATCTTTTTATTCACCACAGGTAGACGAACGCCATAATTAAACTTGTTGACCAAGATAAAATCGCCATTTTGCAATGTCGGCAGCATAGAACCAGAAGGGATACGAAATGGCTCAACAATAAAAGAGCGCAGTACAAAGACAAATAGGATGACCGGAAAAAAACTGGCACCGTACTCAATCCACCAAGGCATGCGCGCTGCCCGTTCATAGGTCTTTTTCTCTAGCGCTGCTCGTTCATCGGCGGGCATGCTGCCAGCAGCAGGTAATGCTGCAACCGCTTGCTCACCCTTGAGGCGACGCTTTTTAGCATGAAAAAAGCGATCGTACACCCACACGATGCCCGTCAGCACGAGCAAGACAAACAGTATTAAGGCAAAATCCCAATGCATGCGCCACCTTTAGTTTATTAATCTTCTACTTGCAATATGGCTAAAAACGCTTCTTGTGGGATCTCCACGTTGCCCACTTGCTTCATGCGTTTCTTACCTGCTTTTTGTTTTTCGAGCAATTTGCGCTTGCGTGAAATATCACCACCATAACACTTAGCCAGCACATTTTTACGCAAAGCACGTACGTTTTCGCGGGCAATCACATCATTGCCAATAGCTGCCTGAATGGCAATCTCGAACATTTGTCGAGGGATGATCTCGCGCATCTTGGTAGCGACCTCGCGGCCTCGTGTACGGGCATTATCCCGATGCACAATCATAGACAAAGCATCCACCCGGTCACCGTTAATCAGTAGGTCGACTTTGACGACGTCTGAAGTGCGATATTCCAGGAACTCGTAATCCATCGAGGCATAACCACGAGACACCGATTTAAGTCGATCAAAGAAATCTAATACGATCTCTGCCAGCGGAATCTCGAATACCAAACTGACCTGCTTGCCCAGATAGGTCATGTTTTTTTGTATCCCGCGTCGTGCATTACATAAAGTCATGACAGGCCCGACATAGTCTTGGGGCATGAGCAGGCTGACCTCAACAATGGGTTCACGCACCTCTTCGATATCACTGACCTCGGGCATCTGCGACGGGCTGTCTACGTAAAGCACCTCGCCATCAGTACGCATCACCTCATATATCACCGACGGAGCTGTTGTGATGATGTCCATATCGAATTCGCGCTCGAGGCGTTCTTGGACAATTTCCATATGTAGCAAGCCTAAAAAGCCACAACGGAAACCAAAACCCAGAGCCTGGGAAACCTCGGGCTCGAACATTAAAGAAGCGTCATTGAGCTTGAGCTTTTCTAGTGAATCACGTAATTGATCGTATTCACTGCCTTCTACAGGGTACAAGCCCGCAAAGACCTGAGGTTTGACCTCTTGGAAACCAGGTAATGGCCGTTTGGCTGCACGGTGACCACTATGCGTAATAGTATCCCCGACCTGAGCCTGCTCGAGCTCTTTGATGCCTGTAACAACAAAACCAACCTCACCAGCCTCTAATTGTTTGACTGGCGTGGCCTTGGGCGTAAAAACTCCTATATGATCTACCTCGTGCTGGGCACCATTAGACATGAGCTGAATGGGATCTTTTTCCTTGAGCCTGCCATTAACAATGCGCACCAACATAATAACGCCCACATAGTTATCAAACCAAGAATCGATAATCAGCGCCTGCAGGGCCTCTTCACGGTCACCCTCTGGGGCGGGGACACGCCGGACAATAGTTTCGAGGATTTCGTCAATACCTTGGCCTGTCTTTGCACTGGCCTGTATCGCATCTGTGGCATCAATACCAATGACATCCTCGATCTCATCACTGACCGCATAGGGATCAGCAGAAGGTAAATCAATTTTATTCAGTACAGGTATGACCTCGAGCTCTTGATCGATCGCCGTATAGCAAGTAGCCACGGTCTGTGCCTCAACCCCTTGAGAGGCATCAACCACCAACAAAGCCCCCTCGCAGGCAGATAGAGAACGACTCACTTCATAAGAAAAGTCTACGTGCCCAGGTGTGTCAATCAAGTTTAAACGATATTCATTACCGTCTTTGGCCTTATAAGTCAGCGCTGCAGTTTGCGCTTTAATAGTAATTCCGCGTTCACGCTCGATGTCCATTGAATCCAACACCTGAGTGGACATTTCACGATCTTCAAGCCCGCCACATTGTTGAATGATACGGTCTGCCAAGGTGGATTTACCGTGATCAATGTGCGCGATGATAGAGAAATTGCGGATAAACTCCATAGATTTGGTTGTCATGTAGCTGAATAAAATGTTGATTCGAGTATTTGCATCATACCCTAAAGAAATCAGAGGGTTGGCAAAAAAAAGGAGGCGCATCGGGCGCCCCCTTTGGCTAGCAGTATTTTAACTTACTTTTAGAGATTATTCAGAGGGTGTGATTAATACCCACTGGGCGTTACCGCCGCGCATCACTAAAATAGCAGCCTGTTTATCGGCAGGTAGTTTGTCAACGACTTTGGCGTAATCTTTGGCAGTATTGATATCTTCGTCATTGATACGCAAAATAATGTCGCCTGAAGACAATCCAACACGTGCTGCAGGCCCGCTAGCAGATTCAACTACTACACCCTCGTCGATGCCCAAGCGGCGCTTGTCATCATCATCCAAGGCAGCCACAGTTAAACCGAGGCGGTCACTGCTTTGTTCTTGGGGTGCGGTAGGCGCTTTGCCCTGGGTATCACCAGTTTTGAGCTCATCCACTGTTACTTTCAGGGTCTCACTCTTGCCTTTGCGCCAAACTTTCATTTTGGCCTTGGTACCTGGCTGCGTTGCTCCGACAATACGTGGCAGATCGCTCATTTGCTTGACCTCTTTGCCATCGAATTCCAGGATTACATCACCGCTGCGTACACCAGCTTTGGCAGCAGGGCCATCTTCTTCAATATGGCTGACCAGTGCGCCTTTGTGACTGTCCAGACCAATTGCTTTGGCAACCTCATCATCAACATTAGTGATTTGAACCCCAATGCGACCGCGAGTCACCTTGCCGTGCTCTTTGAGTTGATCAACGATATCCATAGCCTCATCAATTGGAATGGCCAGAGATATCCCCATAAAGCCACCGCTGCGAGAAACGATTTGGGCATTGACCCCAACCACCTCACCCTGAGTGTTCAGCAAAGGCCCGCCCGAATTACCAGGGTTAACTGCGACATCGGTCTGAATGAAAGGCAGGTAATCGCCAGTATCGCGGTTAATTGCACTGACAACCCCTACGGTCACAGTGGCATCCAACCCAAAGGGTGACCCAATAGCCAGTACCCATTCACCTTTTTTAAGCTCTTTAGAGTCACCAATGGGCAGAGGCTGGAGATCCTTGGCATCAATCTTGATAAGAGCCACATCAGTGCGTTCGTCGGTACCCACCACTTCGGCAGAATATTCTTCGCCATCAACAAAAGTGACATAAATGTCTTGGGCATCAGCGACTACGTGGTTATTGGTCAAGATATAGCCATCATCGGAAATTACAAAGCCAGAGCCCACGCCGCGAGGAACTATTTGCTCTTCGGGCTCTTGATGGGGTTGCTGCGGACCACGGTCTGGTGCCGCATCAGGGCCAAAGAACCAGCGAAAAAAGTCATAAGGATCCCCATCAAACCCATGCCCAGAACGCACTGGCACGGATTCAGTGGTACGAATATTCACCACCGAGCTCTCAGTCTCTTCGACAATCTGGGTAAAGTCGGGCAAGTTTTCAATACGCCCTTGCGCCGCCAGATTATTGCTGCATAACAAACCTAGACTAAGAAGTAATAGTGCCCAAAAATGGACCCATGGTCGGTTGTTATCTTTGATTTGACGCATGCTATGTTGCATAAAGCACTCCTATGACGCGAATTAATTGTTGCTGGTCAAGGGCACAAACTGCGTATGCTGACCTAAGTATTGCAAAGTTTCCAACGGCACCTCACCAGTGAGCGTGAGCCAATTTTCTCCGATTTGGGCTCGATGCAGGAATACCCCGCCCATTTTCTTGCCATCTTCGGCTTGTAAACGCTGTCCCTGGCCACTGACAGGCTCGATGAATACGGAAATCGCGGCCAAACCATCTGACAATAGCAACTGAGCCACCTGTCGGGTCTGGGGCATGGAACGCACCACCTGCTTGATAGGTTTAAAACCAGATGGGTACGGTATACGCCATCCCTGGCCACTAAGATCGACCTCATCCATATCGGCACTGATCGTACGCCACTCTTGGGTATCCCACGGAGATTCTAAACGAGACGAATCCACCTGAGCCCCTACATCTACACTAGCAAATGCCACCTGTAAAACCAATTGCTCTTGTTCATCCAGTGTTTGCATTTGCAGCAAAAGAGAGGTCTCTTGATCAATACACAGTCGGTAACCGAAACGCTGTTCGTCAACCGGATCCAACTGGTACATTTGACATTCGCGCCCAGCGATCCGAGTCGACTGATCCAAGGCTGTCATTTGATAGGATTCGGATACATCGATTTCCTGACTATGCAATAAGCCTGGAAAACGATCCGTTCGAGAAGGCTCCAAGATGACGACTTCCTCGTTAGGGAGTAAGCACTGAGTAATTTCATTTTCACGTAAAAACTCGCGCTCGGCGCCATCCAGCAGCACAAGTCGCTCACGTTCTCCCTTGCCATCCACAATGTGGACCAAATACATGGACTGGGTCTCTTTGCCGTTGTTATGAGTAATTATGCCAGCATAATCCTCGGTTTGAGCAGCCTGCTGAACATTTTTTAATAATTCCATCGTCTCGGCCGAACTCATTGGTGCTGCTTGTGCAACACCGTTAAGCAGCAAGGCTGACAGCGCTGCGGCAATGAGTACCCACATTCGAGAAAGAATAGACCCAACCGTCATCATTATATTTAACCTATTGAACCCCATCAGCAAAAGAGGCATAACGCGCCGGTGCAACCCCCGCTAGCGATTGATGCGCATCAATGTAATCACTCCAGGGCAGCTCATCTTCGGCCTGCACTAATAAAGGTGCCTCGTCGGGTACGGGCGCATTAATTGAATCTGTGCCCATCCAAACACCTAAAGCCAAGACCATCGCAGCCGCCACTGCCAACCCCGACCAACGACGCGGCCAATATGCACGCACGCGACCCGGCGCTACTACCGTGGGTTCCTCGTCGATAGCCTTTGAAACACGCGCATAAAATCGCTCGGACGGCTCGAGGGCCAGTTCTTGGCTACGCATGACATCACCAATCAGGTGATAAGTATCCCACAATTGACGCCCATAAGGACTATCCAAATCCTCGGGACGAATGGGCGCTTCGCCATCGACCCATGTGGAAACACTTTCTTCCCAATGGCTGGCAACCACCGTAACTTTTTCAATTGATTTCTTACGCATTAACGACTCCTGGTGTTTTGACCCACATGGTGGCTTTTATCTGCAAATGAGCATATTTATCTGCGTTGCTATACCTGGGATGATTCAAAGTGCACCCCCTTCGCGAAGCGCACGCAGGGCAGTTGCAACCGCCTCACGTGCCCTGAATATGCGCGAGCGGACGGTGCCAATGGGACACCCCATTGCCTGAGCAATTTCTTCATAGGTCATGCCTTCGACCTCGCGAAGCTCGAGCGCGGTCCGCAACTCATCGGGCAAACTCTTGAGCGTATCCTGTATTGTTTGGGCGACTTGCTTGCTAAACAATATGGACTCTGGGGTGCTTATGTCTGTTAGGTTCTCGACTTGGTCAAAAGTTTCCCCATCCTCGTTTTCAAAAGGCTCGACCGTGCGTGGCTGACGGTATTGGCGTGATTGCCAATTGCGCGCAGTATTAATTGCAATACGATAAAGCCACGTATAAAAAGCACTGTCACCACGGAACTGCTTGATGGCACGATAGGCTTTGATGAATGTTTCCTGGGCCAGGTCCTCGAGCTCGTCGACATCACGCACCATCCGCGCTAGCAAACGCATGATGCGCCGTTGATACTTGAGCACCAACAAGTCAAAGGCTCGTTTATCACCTTTTTGCGCCCGCGCAACCAAATCAGCGTCAACATCGTTGCTTTTCATCTTTTTCCCTCAGTGATTGCGCATTGCTTGAGGAGCCCACGCACCTGTTCTTAACAGACGCACCAAGGCGCGCCACTGCTCGGCAGTATGGTGATGGCGCCAACACACCACCCAGCGCTGTTTTACACGAGATGGGGAATCCGTATCCAGTAACAGTGTACAAAAATAAGGGCTATACCACATCCGACGCGGCAGCAGCGGGCCTGCTTGTCCAGACAAAAGCCAACCTGAATCACGGCATAAACTAAGTTTTTGCGCCACGTCACGTGTACTGCGAATCAAAGCATTAATAGCTAGAGCACCTCCACCCAGGCTAAACACAATCGCCCAGCCGCGAACATACTGCCCCAGCCAAACAACCAAGAAAAGCAAAAGGGACAGCCAAAGAAAAAAACCCAACCAGCCGGCATGCCCGATTGGGTGCACCTGCCATTGTTGGGTTTTTCTGTCCATCATCAAGAAACTAGTAGTTTTATTCAACACGCCCTATGGCCAAAGTGCCATTAGTGCCACCAAAACCAAAGGAATTGGTCAGAGCATAATCAATGGGCATCTCGCGCGCTTCGTTTGCGCAGTAGTCCAAATCGCACTCAGGATCCTGGTTAAAAATATTAATGGTCGGAGGAGCAATCTGCTCATGCACCGCCAAGGTAGTAAAGACGGCTTCGACACCACCTGCAGCACCCAACAAATGTCCAGTCATGGACTTGGTTGAACTGACCACGAGGTCATTAGCATGATCACCAAATGCGAGCTTGATGGATTTGGTCTCGTTGATGTCACCTAATGGAGTCGATGTTCCATGGGCATTGATGTAATGCACTTGATCAGGGTTGAGCTGTGCATCGCGCAAGGTGTTAGTCATGCCACGACGTGGACCATCGCTATCCGGCATGGTGATGTGATGCGCATCTGAACTCATCCCAAAACCGACTAGCTCGCCATAGATGCGAGCACCGCGCTTTTTAGCGTGCTCGTATTCTTCGAGCACAAGTACCCCAGCGCCTTCGCCTTGGACAAAGCCATCACGATCGACGTCCCAAGGACGAGAAGCTGTTTCTGGGTCATCATTGCGCGTAGACAGAGCACGCATGGCAGCGAAACCGCCGATACCCAATGGCGATACGGTTGCCTCGGCACCACCTGCGATCATGACATCGGCATCCCCATATTTGATCAATCGAGCCGCATCACCAATAGAATGCAAACCCGTTGTGCACGCAGATACTACCGCATAACTGGGGCCCTTTAGGCCCAGATTGATAGAGAGCTGGCCAGAGACCAAATTAATCAACGACCCCGGCACGAAGAAAGGCGAAATGCGGCGCGGCCCACGATTTAAATAATCAGTCTGGGCAAGTTCGATGCGCGGCAACCCACCGATACCCGATCCCACAATCACCCCAATGCGTTCGGCATTCTCATCGGTAACCTCAAGGCCGGAATCGCGCCAAGCCTGTAAACCGGCTGCCAAACCATAGTGGATGAAAGTGTCAAGCTGCTTGGCCTCTTTGGCGGTGATGTATTCCGTCTCATCGAAGCCCTTAACCTCACCCGCTATGTGA
>DATGTW010000180.1:0-22865 GCA_035301625.1 Paenalcaligenes sp. | reverse complement strand
ATGAATACAATTTTCAAAGGGGTTTATCATGGCGCGCGTATGCCAAGTAACAGGAAAAGGCCCACGTGTTGGGAACAATGTGTCTCATGCAAACAACAAGACCAAGCGTCGTTTTTTGCCTAATCTACACAACCGTCGTTTTTGGGTAGAAAGCGAAAACCGCTGGGTGCGTATGCGTGTTTCTGCTCAAGGGTTACGCTTGATCGACAAAAAAGGTATCGATGCTGTCTTAGCCGACATGCGCGAACGCGGCGAGCGCATCTAAACACATACCGATTCATTTTTTAAATTTGGGAGCCCACCATGGCCAAAGGAATACGCGAGAAGATCAAACTCGAATCATCAGCCGGTACCGGTCACTTTTACACCACGACCAAAAACAAGCGTAACAATCCAGAAAAACTGGTCTTAAAGAAATTCGATCCCGTGGCTCGCAAACACGTCGAATACAAAGAAACCCGCCTACGTTAATCACGCTTTATACCTTGGCCTGTAACTCAATGATGGTTTGCAGGTGCAGCAGGTACGGCAATATACGTTCGCGCAGCATTTAAGACCACTTCAGCAGAAGTGGTTTTTTTATTTTCTGGCTGGTAACTATTGGTTGCGATAAAATATTCACATATTTTCTGAGCCAATCATTCAGCAACAAGGGGGCATGATGGCACACGACATCATTGTTATAGGCGCCGGTATGGTAGGTACCAGTGTCGCTTGGCACTTGCGTGATCGCGGTGCCAATGTGCTGTTAATCGACCGTAACGACCCCGGCCAGGAAACCTCGTATGGCAATGCTGGTCTGATACAGCGCGAGGCTGTTTTCCCCCACCCTTTCCCACGTGCTTTCAGCGATACGCTTAGCGTCTTACCTAATCAACGGCCAGATATTCGTTACCAGCTATCAGGGGTGTTACGCTACGCTCCAAAGTTGATGGCTTATAGGTACTTTTCCGCGCCTCGACGCTGGCACACATTGGCAACTCAATGGGCTCAATTGATCCGCAGCTGCCTCGATGAACATCAACGCATGATCCAGGCAGCCGATGCCGATGACCTCATTCGGCGCCGCGGATGGTTACAATTACACCGCGAGGAGGAATCCTTGCAGGTCGAATTAGCACAAGCACAGCGTGCTGCAACTGAGTATGGTGTCGAATTTGAACTCCTGAGCCCCGAAGACCTAAAATCTATCG
Organism: Paenalcaligenes sp.; assembly: GCA_035301625.1. Taxonomy (GTDB): domain Bacteria; phylum Pseudomonadota; class Gammaproteobacteria; order Burkholderiales; family Burkholderiaceae_B; genus Paenalcaligenes. Next base: position 21,672 of record DATGTW010000180.1, on the reverse strand, counting down.
AGCCTCATGTCAATACGCGCGTATTCACCGGCGCCATTCATTGGAAGAACTCTTGGCAGGTCACCGATCCAGGTGGCTTGGTCAGGCGCTACGCTGATGACTTTATCGCCCAAGGCGGCGCGTTTAAAAGAAAACGTGTTAGTCGCATACATCAAAGTTCTGATGGCCGTTGGCAGGTCATCTGCGGTACCGAGCGGTTAGAAGCCCAACAGGTGGTGATTGCCGCTGGACCATGGTCGATGCAGTTGCTCAAACCGTTAGCGTATCATTTTCCCTTATTTCCCAAGCGCGGTTACCACTGGCATTATCAGCCCATCGTCGAACGCACCTTGCAGCACAGTATTCTTGATGCAGACAACGGCTATTTGCTGGGACCGATGGATATGGGTATTAGGCTGACCACAGGTGCCGAGATGGCCCCTTTGTATGGCCCGCCTCGGCGCGGGCAAATACAGCTTTGCGAGCGCATTGCTCGTGATATCCTACCCTTGGGCAAAGCCATCGAGCCCCAGCCATGGTACGGGGCGCGTCCTTGTTTGCCTGACATGAAGCCCATCATCGGGCCCGCGCACAAACACAGTAATTTGTGGCTGGCCATCGGCCATGCCCATCAGGGTTTCACCTTGGGCCCGACCACCGGTCGTTTGCTTGCTGATCTCATTTTCAAGCAGACCCCTTTTATTGATCCACAGGCCTTTAGTGCCCAGCGCTTCAAGTCTTTTGGGCCATTTACTTGTTAAAGTATGACTTAGGGTTCGAACACGATCACCCATGGCACCCCCATTTGACTCATCCAATCATTTCAACTTTTTGGCTACAAATCACATGCAGGAAACTTATCAACCACACGAAATAGAACGCACTGCCCAGAAAAAGTGGCAAGCAGATGATGTTTATCGGGTTCACGAAAATGCAACCGATGCAGATGGTAACCCAAAACCTAAATTTTACGCATGCTCCATGCTGCCCTACCCCAGTGGCAAACTACACATGGGCCATGTACGAAATTACACCATCAATGACGTGATGACACGTCATCTGCGCTTGCGTGGCTATAACGTCCTTATGCCAATGGGCTGGGACGCTTTCGGGATGCCTGCTGAAAATGCCGCTTTGAGTTCAAAACTGCCCCCCGCCCAATGGACCTATGACAATATCGACTACATGAAAAAACAGATGAAGGCTATGGGGCTAGCCATCGATTGGTCACGCGAGGTCAATGCTTGCGACCCAAACTACTACAAGTGGAACCAATGGTTTTTCTTGCGTATGCTCGAGGCGGGCATCGCCTACAGAAAAACACAGGTAGTCAACTGGGATCCTGTTGATCAAACAGTACTGGCCAACGAGCAGGTTATCGACGGACGAGGCTGGCGCTCTGGGGCCTTGGTAGAAAAACGCGAGATTCCTGGTTATTACCTCGCGATTACCCGCTATGCCGATGAATTGCTTGATACGGTCAAAAACGACCTTAAAGGTTGGCCCGAGCGCGTACGCACCATGCAAGAACACTGGATTGGCAAAAGTCATGGATTGCGTTTTGCTTTTACCCACCAAATCAAAGACAACCAGAACGCGCTTATCCAGGATGGCCGGCTTTACGTCTTTACCACACGTGCTGACACACTCATGGGCGTGACCTTTTGTGCGGTTGCACCCGAGCACCCACTGGCTGAGCATGCCGCACAAGCCAATCCCGAGCTGGCCGAATTTATTGCCGCCAGCAAACGTGGTGGCCAAAGCGAAGCTGATATTGCGACACGTGAAAAAGAAGGGATGCCCACAGGACTGACCGTGACCCATCCCATTAGCGGCGATGAAATCCCCGTTTGGGTCGGTAATTATGTCCTGATGAGTTACGGCGATGGTGCCGTCATGGGCGTACCCGCACACGATGAACGCGATTTTGAATTTGCGCTTAAATACGAGTTACCCATCAAACAAGTCATTGATTTACAGGGCCATGAGTTTTCAGACCAACGCTGGGCTGATTGGTATGCCAATGAAGACGATGGCAAGCTCATCGACTCAGGCCCCTATACAGGCCTGAGCAGCCCCGAAGCACGTGAGCGCATTGCTGCCGACATGGCTAAAAAAGATTTGGGCCAGAAAAAAATCACCTACCGCCTACGCGACTGGGGCATTTCCAGGCAACGTTACTGGGGCACCCCTATCCCAATCATCCATTGTGCTGATTGTGGGCCCGTCCCTGTGCCCGAAGAAGACCTCCCTGTGGTGCTTCCTGAGCACCTGATTCCAGATGGTACGGGCAACCCCCTGACCCAAGACACAGAATTCCTCAATTGCCAGTGCCCCAATTGCGGCAAGGATGCCCAACGGGAAACAGATACTATGGATACCTTTATTGATTCGTCTTGGTATTTCATGCGTTATACCTGCCCTGACAATACCCAGGCCATGGTTGATGAGCGTAATGATTACTGGATGCCCATGGATCAATACATTGGCGGCATTGAGCATGCAGTCCTGCACCTGTTATATGCCCGCTTTTGGACCAAAGTTATGCGCGATATGGGCCTATTATCCTTTGATGAGCCTTTTACTCGGCTCCTGACCCAGGGCATGGTGCTCAATCATATTTATTCACGCCGCAATGAGCGCGGCGGGACTGAATACTTTGCCCCTAGCGAAGTAGAAAACGTCTACGATGAGCAGGGCAACATCGTGAGCGCCAAGCTCAAAGCAGATGACAGTCCCGTCCAGTACGAGGGCATCGGGACGATGTCCAAGTCCAAAAATAACGGTGTGGATCCACAAGCCATTATCGATCAGCATGGCGCTGATACCGCCCGTCTATTTATCATGTTTGCCAGCCCACCCGAACAAACCCTCGAGTGGTCAAATACCGGCATTGATGGCGCCCACCGCTTTTTACGTCGCCTCTGGCTGTTTACTCACAAACACCAACAGGCCCTTAAGTCAGGCATAAACCAAGACATTGCCCAGTTCAATGACTTGCCCACTGAGGCCAAAGATTTACGACGCGAAATTCATTCTTTACTTAAACAGGCCGATTATGACTATCAGCGCATCCAGTACAATACTGTGGTGTCTGGTTGCATGAAGATGCTCAACACTCTCGAAGACGCTAAACTGGATGACAGCGAGGCTGCACACGCTGCCTTGGCTGAGTGCACTTCGATTTTGTTGCGTATTTTGTATCCTGTAGTGCCCCACATCTGCTGGACACTCTGGAATGAACTCGGCTACGCAAAGCAGTTTGGGACTATTCTAGATGTACAGTGGCCAGCTGTAGATGAGCAGGCGCTAATAGCCGATGAGATCGAGCTAACTTTGCAGGTCAATGGCCGTGTACGCGGTCATATCACTGTTGCTAATGGTGCTGACAAAGAGGCTATTGAGGCTACAGCCAGTGCCCATGAGGCTGTACATCGTCATCTAGAGGGCCGCCCAGCCAAACGCATCATCATTGTGCCGGGACGCCTTGTCAACGTGGTAGGCTAATTATGCTTTTCCAGCATCTGCTGCGCCGATACCTCTCGAGCCTATTGCTTGGGCTCGGGTGTATCGGCCTGATTGTACTTATCCAAGGCTGCGGCTTTCGCCTCCAAGGCGCCTCGCCCTTGCCTTTCAACAAGCTCTATACCAATATTTCCCTTAATTCTTCATTTGGGGCTCAGCTCGAGCGCATGCTTGTTGCCAATACGCCTGAACTAACGTTTGTAGCCGAACGCGATGAGGCCCAGGCGTCCTTAATTCAACTGCAAAATCGACGTATTACCCGAGATGTCGCACTCGACCCACAAGGTAATGTCGAAGAATACCAACTCAATTTGCAATTCCGTTTCGAATTGCTAGATAGTGAAGGCCGTAAAATCCTTTCACCGACCACCTTGGTCATCACTCGCTATCTGCCTAACGATCCAGACGCCACCCAGGCCAAAGAAAGCGAGCGCGCCAGCATGTATGCCTCTATGGAAGAAGACCTCATTGAACGCCTGTCCCGTCGGCTCACTGCCCCTGATGTGGGTAGTCGTTTTGAAGAGCTTAAAGACGAACCTATCACTGATGAAGATCTGGATGAAGAGGAAATTGAATGGCAAGATGATTACGAAGATGATGAAGAGGAATTTCTACCCATCTTAGAATACTGATCCATCATGGCCACCAAACGCTACCACGCCGAGCAATGGCAACAACAAGCCGGGCAATTGCCCCGTCTGGCCTCTTTATACGTGATCTCTGGCAACGAAGAGCTACTGCATATCGAGGCCAGCGATGCCTTGCGGGCTGCAGCACAACGCTTAGGTTACGATGAACGCCAACGCATTGATCTGGATGCACAAGCAGACTGGAGCGAGGTTATCGAAGCCTGCCAAAGTATGTCCCTGTTTGGGGGCCAACGTTTGGTTGAACTCTCTTTACCGACGGGGCGGCCTGGACGTACCGGTGGCGAGCATTTACAAAAACTGGGCACTTTACTTGCTGATCGCGACGATATTACTGTGCTGGTCCTGTTACCGCACCTCAATCAAAGCACCCTCAAATCCAAATGGGCTCAGGCCTTGCAAAAAAGTGCTCATTGGATAGATGCCCCCCAAGTGCGTCGCGGCCAACTACCGCAATGGATTCAAAACCGTTTGGATCGGCAAAACCAAAGCTGCGATCATGACACTGCCCTCTGGCTCAGTGATCAAGTCGAGGGACATTTATTAGCAGCGCACCAAGAGGTACTCAAATTAGGGTTGCTATATCCTACCGGCACCCTGAGTCTCGATCAGGTTCAAGAGGCAGTCCTAAACGTCGCACGGTACAATGTCTTTGATCTGCGCGACGCATTACTCGCTGGAAATGGCGCGCGTGCGCTGCGTATCGTACAGGGACTAGAAGCCGAGGGCGTTGCCCTACCCTTGGTTTTATGGGTCATTGGCGAAGAAGTCCGTTTACTGGCCCAGCTATCTGCAGCACGCCAGGCCGGACAAAGCCTGCAACCCATACTCAAGGCCTATCGCGTCTTTGGGCCACGCCAAAAACTGCTCCAACAGGCACTACAACGTAGCGAGCTGCAGGTCTGGACGCACAGTGTCGCCCATGCCTATGATATTGATCAGGCCATCAAAGGCTTCCCTGTAGCCCAACGGCTAAATAACCCTTGGGCTGAAATTCAACGTCTTTGTATCCGTATTGCCCAGGCCACAGCCTAGCGATCATTTCATACAAAGGCAGCCGATCCTTGTTTTTTTCTTTGATTTGACTAGTAATGAATATCACTGACACCCAAACCAACACCACCGAACTCATGCTGGACATCGGCAAAAAAGCCAAGTCAGCAGCCCGCATTTTGCGTAACGCTACAGATAAACAAAAGTCTGCCGCTTTACGCCAAATGGCAGCGCTCTTGCTTGAAAAAAAGGATGCCTTGATTGCTGCTAACCAGATAGATCTCGAGGCTGCCAAAGAAAAAAACCTGGCTGCTGCTCTGGTTGACCGCCTGACGATTAGCGAGACTACCATTCAAAGCATGGCGACAGGTCTGCGTCAGATCGCTGATATGCCCGACCCCGTTGGCAAGCGCAGCGAGACCATAGTCAGACCTAATGGCATGATGGTTGCCCAAATGCGCGTTCCTATCGGCGTGATTGGCATCATTTATGAATCCAGACCCAATGTCACCATTGATGCTGCAGCACTGTGCATTAAATCTGGCAATGCTACTATCCTACGTGGTGGCAGCGAGGCCTTTCACTCTAACCAAGCCCTGGGCGAGGTCATCCTCGAGGGACTGCGCGCAGCCAAACTACCCGAAGAATGCGTCCAAGTAGTTCCCACTACCGACCGCGCAGCTGTGGGCAACCTAATCACCATGACTGACTATGTCGATGTGATTGTGCCGCGTGGCGGAAAGGGTCTAATCGAACGCCTCAGCCAGGAGGCCAGCGTCCCTCTGATCAAGCACTTGGATGGCAATTGCCATGTCTACGTCGACAAAGACGCCGATCTGGCCAAAGCCCATGCCGTAGCCATCAATGCCAAAACCTATCGCTATGGTATCTGCGGTACCATGGAGACCCTGTTGGTGCACCATGAAATTGCACCCGCGTTATTGCCCGACCTCTGCGCTGATTTACAGCAAAAAGGGGTCGAACTACGCGGCTGCGAACGCACCCGTAACCTGGTTGATGACATCAAAGAAGCTACTGATGAAGACTGGGAGACTGAATTTCTCGCCCCCATTCTCGCCATTCGTATCGTGGACTCTTACGATCAAGCGGTGGATCATATCAGTCATTACAGCTCGGAACATACTGAGTCCATCGTGACCGAAAACCTCAATACTGCATTGCGCTTCCAAAACGAGGTTGATTCCAGTTCGGTTTATATCAATCTACCAACTTGCTTTGCAGATGGCTTTGAATATGGTCTGGGAGCAGAAATCGGGATCTCGACAAACCGTCTGCACGCCCGTGGTCCAGTAGGCCTAGAAGGACTCACCACACAAAAATGGGTGCTGACCGGTAATGGCCAATTACGGGGCCAATAATATGGGTATGTTATGGGTCAAGGTCCTCCATATTCTCTTTGTTGTAGCTTGGTTTGCGGGGCTATTCTATTTGCCCCGCATCTACGTTAACCTGGCCCAAAACAAAGACCACGAGCCAGCCTACACCGTTTTAATAGGCATGGCTCAGCGCCTGTACCGTTTTATGCTACCGCTGGCTGTGTTGGCAGTACTTAGTGGGCTAGGGCTGTTTGTTTATTACGGCATCGGCAAGGGCCAAGGGTGGATACACGCCAAAATACTACTCGTAGTGTTCTTGATTATTTACCACTACGGATGCGGGCGCTATCTCAGACGCTTCGAGCTGTCAGCGCCCACACCGGGACACGTGTTTTTCCGTTGGTTTAACGAAATACCCGTCCTGATCCTCTTTGTGGTGCTTTATTTAGTGGTCTTCAAACCTTTTTAATTATGTCTTCAGACTCTAAAAAAACTCTGCGCTTGCCCTCTCGGCAGCGCTCGCGTAGCGATGATGAGCACAGCCCCAGAAAACGCTCTGGGGCGCGCTCAATGCGCGCGCGTTCACGCACCCGTCAGCGCCAGGTAGACGAGGCACAGACAGATCAGCTGCATCCTGAGGATAACCGCATTCAGGGCGACTCAAACCGCCCCACCGTACTCAATCGCAAACGTCCAACCTCTGCTCAACCGCCACGGGCACGCCGTGTTCGTGGTGAACACCAATCAAGCCAAACCCTCAGAAAAGATACACATCAGTCAGAACAACAAACAAAAGAAACATCAAAAAGCGCGGCTTTGCCCTTTACCGTATTTGCACCCTGCCCCCAAGGCTTGGAAACAGTATTGGCCCAAGAATTACGTCAACTGGGCTTTGAGGTACTCGAAGAAGGCCGTGCAGGCTGTCGCTTTAGCGCTGATTGGAATGGCATCTTGCGCGCTAATTTATATTCACGCATTGCTACACGAATATTAGTTCAAATCGCCCATGCTCCCGTGCGTACACCCGAGGACATTTATTCACTGGCCTATGAAACCGAGTGGGAAAAGTGGTTTGGCCCCCGCGAGCGATTACGCGTCGATACATCTGCCATACGCAGTCCAATGCAAAGCCTGCAGTATTGCAACCTACGAGTCAAGGACGCTATTTGTGATCGTCTACGCGACCGCGAGGGTGCCCGCCCTGATGTAGACACCGTGCGCCCGGATGCCAAGGTTCATTTATTCCTGGATGCAACCAGTGCGACCCTATATTTAGATACCAGTGGTGAATCCTTATTTAAACGCGGCTGGCGTTATCACAAAGGGGCCGCCCCCTTGCGTGAAAATCTGGCTGCAGGCTTATTAGCACTTTCTGGATGGGAACCCCACAAACCCCTGCTCGATCCCTTTTGTGGCAGTGGCACCATCCTGATAGAGGCTGCCTGGATAGCGCTTAATGCACCGCCGGGGCTTTACCGGCCCTTTCATTTTGAGCGCCTACGTAACCACAACCCACGGATTTGGCGTACGCTCAAAGAAAAAGCCGAAGAGCAAATTAAGCCTACCCTTTCTACCCCTCTGATCGGAGTCGATCTGGATGAGCACTCCTTGGAACACGCTCGAGACAACTTGCAACGTGCCCGTCTAGCAGCAGATAACATCCAATTTATCTCGATGGATGCCCGTGAGCTCTTGCCCACCCAAGAGCCTGGATATATTGTCACCAACCCGCCCTACGGAGAGCGACTAGGCGGTCAAGCCGATGAGTTCTGGCAAGAGTGGTCTGCGCATCTGAAAACTCATTATGATGGTTGGAACATTAACGTCATCAGCAGCGATCTCGAGTTGCCTGGGCATTTACGTTTGCGACCGGAACGACGTTTCCCCGTGTTTAACGGTGCACTGGATTGCCGTTTATTCCAATTTCATATCCGTGGCCGCCAACCTGAAACTGATTGAGCCATCTGCGCTTATGCAAACCAACCACCTTATCCCTCCTGGTCGCTGGCGACGATTTGCGTGCATGATCTACGAGGGCATGCTCCTTTTTGGCCTGGTCTTTCTGGCCGGATTGCTTTTCGATGTCGTCACGGATAGCCGCCATGCGTTAAAATTACGCATCGGCAGACAACTTTTTTTATTTGCTTTAATCAGCATTTACTTTCTAAGTGCTTGGCTCAAAAGCGGGCAAACTTTGGCCATGAAAACTTGGCATATTCGTTTGCAAAACCGCAGCACAGCACCGCTGACTTTGGGCCAGCTACTTTTACGCTATGCATTAATGTGGGTTTTTCCGCTCTTAACAGCACTACTCATAGAGATTATCGCCAAACAAACAGGCCAGCCCGCACTGAGCCTATTAATTATCTTTGCACCTTTTAGCAATTTTTTCTATACATGGTTTGATCCCGACAAGCAATTTGCACACGATCGCTTGTGCCACACTGTGCTTGTCGACGCACGACCAACAAAGTATCGCGATGAACCAACTACATAAATATCTCTTTACCGATCAACAGACCCGCGTGCAGACTGTCTACCTCGAAGAAGCTTGGCAGCAGGCTTTTGAGCATCGCAGCTACCCGCCAGCTGTACAAAACCTGCTCGGCGAACTCACCGCTGCTGCTGTTTTACTGGCGGGCAATCTAAAAATGAAAGGCTCGCTCATCCTGCAAGCCCAGGGCGCGGGTCCCATTGCGTTGCTCGTGGTAGAGTGCACTTCGGACTTAAATATCCGAGCGACTGTCAATTTACGCGAAGACGCTGAGATCCCGGCAAATGGTACTTTGCAAACCCTTTTAAATCCTGATGGCGAGGGGCGCTTTGTGACCATCCTCGAGCCCGCGGATAAACAATCCTTTCAACCCTACCAAGGCATCGTGCCCTTGCAAGGTGATACAGTCACCGAGGTTTTGCAAAATTACATGCACCACTCAGAACAGCTAGATACTCGCCTTTGTCTAGCTGCAAACGAGCAGCGTGCTGCCGGCATTTTACTGCAGCGCCTGCCTGCCAATGAAACCCCTGAATCCAAGCAATCTGAAGATAGCTGGGAACGCAGCGTACCCCTACTTTCCACGGTACAGCCTACTGAGCTTTTAAGTTTGGATAATGAGTCCTTGATGAAGCGACTCTTTTGGCAGGAGGACTTGCTTAAATTGCCCAGTCAGCCAGTCGAATGGCATTGCCCCTGCAGTCGCGAACGCGTCGCTAATATGCTGCAAATGCTGGGCGAAGACGAGGTCAATGACATCTTGCAAGAGCAAGGCAGTGTTGAAGTGGCTTGTCAATTTTGTGGACAACCCTATTCCTTTGATACTGTCGATTGCGCGCAGATATTTACCACAGGCAATGGCAGCAGCCCTTCGGATCAGGTCCACTGACCTTTTTATCCAACCGCAATAAACCCGATAGCTAATTGCCAGGGCAACCCGCACAATAAAGCAATGTCTAACGGACTCTCACTGTGCCATGCTCGTTCAAGCCCTTTTAGTACTGGGCAGCATGCTTACTGCCCTGGCAATTGGTGTCGACGCCTCTCTTTATCTCATGCAGCGCTATCAGCTGCAGCACGCCTTGCTGGATACAGTGCGCTTACATACCCGCACGCATATGCAGCCTGATGCCTTTGCCAAAGACCTCAAAGCCCAATTAAAACGGATGCACCTGCCCTTACCCTTGGGGTGGCCACATAGCTGGCATGCTGAACAAATCAGCCCTAATGACAAAGATTTCCAGCGCTTTCGGGATCCTCACTTGGAAAAACAACTGCAATGGCCCTATTTAGCCATTAATAACGATTACCAAGCCCAACAACACCAACAAAACCCTGGCTCAGCTACTCTTTCAGAGCGTAATATTTTTACGGCCAATACCCTACAACTAGAATTTTACTATGCTTATCGACCTTACAACCCTGTTGTGCGCACCCTATTCCAAGGGCTTGAGTCTTGGGCTCGACACTCTTATACGCAGCAACTTTTAAAACAAGGCTTGCTACCCATCAAAATTCATATTAGCCATCCTTATGCATCACATCCTATAGCTTGGCCCTCACAGGTAGAACTACCCTATTACCGCAGAAAGCAAACGACTACTGCTGCCAGCAGCCAACCCTCGGCAGATGCTCATCTAATTCCGCCGCTCCTGAGTACGCCCCCTGTTAGAAACGACAAAGACAAGATCCACCGTCCCTCTAATAAAGGCACTGATTCTGTAGACTATGAAACTAGCGATGACACAGATCTAATTAACTGGGATATTGGACCAGACCAAGGGGGATTGCAAAATAATTGGTCAGATGCAGATCAGATTACAATGCCAGATAATGCACTGGGCTGTGATCATCCCGCCTGCTGTGGTGATTTAGCAGGACAGCAGTAAATGGATAATGCAGGTGAGCGTGTCAGTGATTGTTTTGATTATTCAGCCGGCACAATGCGGACAAAAATTTCGTCCTCGAGGATCATGCCTAAATCTAACCGAGCGCGCTCTTCGACTGCTTGGGCACCGGACCCACCTTTGAGCTCTTGGACCTCGGCACGCAGTGCCTCGTTACGCGCCTGCAAAGCTTGATTAATTTCTTTTTGTTCGGTCAGCTTGCTTTCCAAATCCATCACGCGTGCACGTCCGCTATCACTAAACCACAGTGAATAGAGTAACGTCAAGGTGACCAGGAATAAAATCAGCGAGAGCAAGCGCATAGGGGCTTAAAAAGGCTCTGCCCCTATGGGGCAAAGCCTGCACTAGTAGGAAATGCACATTTAGCGAATCAAATTGTAGAAAGCAGCACGGCCAGCATAGGTGGCGACATCAGCTAACTCTTCTTCGATGCGCAGCAACTGATTGTACTTGGCCATACGATCAGAGCGTGACAAAGAACCAGTTTTAATCTGCATGGCATTGGTGGCCACAGCTATATCGGCAATGGTTGAGTCCTCGGTCTCTCCAGAGCGATGAGAAATCACAGCTGTATAGCCGAGGCGTTTGGCCATTTCAATCGCCGCAAAGGTTTCAGTCAGGGTGCCGATCTGGTTAATTTTGATAAGAATAGAATTCCCTACGCCGTTTTCAATACCCTGGCGAAGAATATCCGTATTGGTAACAAATAGATCATCTCCGACCAACTGGACGCGCTTGCCCAAGCGCTCGGTCAGATGTTTCCAGCCAGCCCAATCATCCTCGGCCATGCCATCCTCGATACTGATGATAGGGTATTTATCGCACCAGGTCTCGAGTAGATAGGTGAACTCTTCGGCATCCAGGACCATGTCGCCTTCACCCTCCAAGTGATATTTTCCATCGCGATAAAACTCAGTGCTCGCGCAGTCAAGCGCTAGGGCAATTTGTGCACCAGCTTCGTAACCCGCTGCATCAATGGCCTGCAGAATTAACTGGATGGCCTCTTCGTGGTTTTGTACGCTAGGAGCAAAACCACCCTCGTCACCGACTGCAGTGGACATGCCACGCTCTTGGAGAATATCGCGCAGCGCGTGAAAAACCTCGGTCCCCATGCGTAATGCTGTGCTAAAACTATCAGCTTGCAAAGGAACGATCATGAACTCTTGCATATCGAGGTTGTTATTAGCGTGGGCACCGCCATTGATGACATTCATCATGGGTACAGGCATTTGCATCGCCCCGCTGCCACCAAAATAACGATACAAAGACAGCCCACAATCATCAGCTGCGGCCCGCGCCACAGCCATACTGGCCGCTAAAACGGCATTGGCTCCTAGGCGTCCTTTGTCCTGTGTGCCGTCCAACTCAATAAGAATGCGGTCAATGAAAGTTTGCTCTTGGGCATCCAACCCCATCAAAGCCTCGGAGATTTCGGTATTGATATGCTCTACAGCGCGCAGCACCCCCTTGCCCTGATAACGTGCAGGATCACCATCGCGCAGTTCAACGGCCTCGCGTGCACCGGTGGAGGCCCCGGAGGGCACAGAAGCACGCCCCATGGCGCCCGATTCAAGTAAAACATCACACTCTACGGTAGGATTACCACGCGAATCTAGTATTTCACGCCCTACAATATCGACGATTGCACTCATGTCTGAAATTTCCTGCTGCTCGCATTAATGCAAAACCAAATTGTTTTGCGGGTTTAAAAGACAAAACAAAACTCAAATAATGATACCACCCGACTTTACCAGCCCAAGGTGGCGCGTTGATCTGTTTTTACCACCTCGTCCAAGGCTTTCAACCCTGTAAGTAGGCTTTTCATATGCTGCAATGGCACTGCATTGGGCCCATCTGAAAGTGCCTCAGCTGGATTGGGATGTGTTTCCATAAACAATCCCGCAATCCCCACCGCTACCGCAGCGCGGGCCAGTACGGGGACGAACTCGCTTTGGCCTCCAGAGCGGCCACCCAAGCCCCCAGGTTGCTGTACTGAATGGGTGGCATCAAATACCACAGGGCAATCGGTATCCCGCATAATCGCTAAAGAACGCATATCGGAAACCAAGTTATTGTAGCCAAACATCACGCCACGTTCACAGGCCAAAATGGTTTCTCCATCGCCCCCGGCCTCAATGGCAGCTGCACGAGCCTTGTCGGTAACATTAACCATCTCTTGGGGACTCAGAAATTGGCCCTTTTTAATATTAACTGGCTTGAGCGTTGCAGCAACAGCTTGGATGAAATCAGTTTGACGACATAGGAAAGCTGGTGTTTGCAGCACATCAACAGCGGCAGCAACCTCGTCAATCTGGTCTTTTTCGTGCACATCGGTTAACACCGGAACGCCAAGTGCAGTGCGCACATCAGCCAATATTTGCAGACCCTCTTGCATGCCCGGCCCACGATATGAAGCCAGTGAGCTGCGATTCGCTTTATCAAAAGAGCTTTTATAGATAAAAGGGATACCCAAAGCCTGCGTAATTTCCTGCAGTTGCCCTGCAGTATCAAATGCCATTTGCCGTGATTCAATCACACACGGACCAGCAATTAAAAAAAATGGGTGCTCTAAACCTGCTTTGAAACCACAAAGATTCATGTCTTGCTCCTAAGATGCGCGCTGACCCTGTGGTGATTTTCCAGAGCGCTGTGCCAGGGACGCTTTGAGAAAGCTAATGAACAGCGGATGCCCCTTGCGCGGCGTAGAAGTAAATTCGGGATGAAATTGCACGCCCAAGAACCAGGGATGATGGGGCAATTCCATAATTTCAGGCAGCTTTTCATTAGGCGTACGAGCACTAATTATGAGCCCAGCCTCTTCGAGACGTGGCACATAAACATTATTCACCTCATAACGATGACGATGGCGCTCGTTGACAGTATCCCCATAAATATCATGGGCCAAAGTGCCCTCTTTCACAGGGCAGCGTTGTGCGCCTTTGCGCATCGTGCCGCCCAAATCAGCATCATCACCACGCTGCTCGATCTGTCCTTCGCGGTCATGCCATTCAGTAATCAGTGCGACCACTGGATGGGCAGCTGATGGATCAAATTCGGTACTGTTAGCGCCCCCCAAGCCCGCGACGTTGCGTGCGAACTCGACCACGGCTAGTTGCATGCCCAAGCATATACCTAAAAAAGGCACCTGATTCTCTCGAGCATAACGGATCGCTTTGATTTTCCCCTCGACCCCACGTTTGCCAAAGCCACCTGGCACGATAATGGCATCAAATTCAGAGAGCTGGTCTACCCCCTGAGTTTCGAGGTCCTCGGAATCGATATAATCAATATTTACCTGAGTCCGCGTATGAATACCCGCATGGATTAAAGCCTCGGTCAGGGATTTATAAGATTCCGTGAGCTCAACGTATTTACCCACCATTGCGATACGCAAATGGTGCAAGGGATTTTCCAGCGCATGTACTAACCCCTCCCACATGGTGAGATCAGCGGGCAAAGGATTCAATCCTAAAGCGGCACAAACCAACTCATCTAATCCTTGCTCATGCAACAGTCCCGGGATTTTATAAATCGTATCTACATCTTCCATTGAGATTACTGCATTCAACGGCACATTAGAAAACAGGGATATTTTGGCCCGTTCATCCTCGGGAATTTCGCGGTCAGCGCGACACAAAAGCACATCAGGATATAAACCAATTTCACGCAATTTTTGTACAGAGTGCTGCGTGGGTTTGGTTTTGAGTTCGCCCGCAGAATTAATAAATGGCACTAATGTCAGGTGTACCAAAGCTGTGTTACCACGACCTAAACGCAAACTCATCTGACGAATAGACTCTAAAAAGGGCAGTGACTCTATATCACCGACCGTGCCCCCGATTTCAACAATCGCAACATCTGCCTGGCCGTCGTAGGCGGCCTTGGCGCCACGGGCGATAGAATCCTGTATTTCATTGGTAATGTGGGGGATCACTTGTACAGTCTTGCCCAGGTAATCCCCGCGGCGCTCTTTACGCAATACTGACTCATAGATCTGTCCAGTAGTGAAATTATTCACCTTGCGCATGCGGGTAGAGATAAATCGTTCGTAATGTCCTAGGTCGAGATCAGTCTCGGCGCCATCCTCGGTCACAAAGACCTCGCCGTGCTGGAAAGGGCTCATCGTGCCTGGATCCACATTGATATAAGGATCCAGCTTTAACATGGTGACCTTTAAGCCACGAGACTCTAACAGTGCGGCTAACGAAGCCGCAGCAATTCCTTTTCCTAGAGAGGAGACAACCCCTCCGGTGACAAATACATATTTGGTGGTCATTATCAGATCGCCCCAACCTTTAGTGGGTACAGCAAAAGTGTAAAATTATAACCGCTATAGAGGCACAACAAACGTTAAATTGGCTCGGTACGTGCCAGTAGCCATTGTAAAGCATCTTGGTTTAGATGCGGGGCTAATTCCTCGCGTACGCGAGCATGATAGTCATTCAGCCAACGGCGCTCGGATGCATTCAATAATCCTACCTCGATACAGCGCGTATCAATAGGGCACAAGGTCAAGGTTTCAAAACGGTAGAAATCACCAAACTCATTTTCTGTGGCCTTTTGGGTCAAAATAAGGTTTTCTATACGTATGCCCCACTGCCCCTGTCGATACAAAGCAGGCTCGTTAGAGGTCACCATTCCCGGTACTAACGCGACTGGCGGTCGTCCAGGACGCTGGCGCCAAGAAATATTTTGTGGCCCTTCGTGGACATTTAGAAAATAGCCTACCCCGTGCCCTGTTCCATGGCCGTAATCCAAATGTGTTTGCCACAACGGCATGCGAGCAATAGCATCCAGGTTTTGACCGCTGACACCTTGTGGAAATACGGCCTCTGACAAGGCAATCATGGCTCGTAACACCAAAGTATAATCCTGCTTTTGTGTGGCGTTAATTTGACCCACTGGGGTTACCCGAGTGATATCAGTCGTACCACCCAAGTACTGACCACCAGAATCAATCAGCAATAGCCCGTCACCCTCTATCCAACCGTACTGCTCGGGGGTGGCTTGATAATGTGGCATTGCACCGTTGGCATTAAAGCCTGCAATCGTCGCAAAACTGGGGCTAACGAAATGAGGGCGCCGAGCCCGTGCCGCCGTGAGCTGTTCATCAACCTCGATTTCACTGACTGCACGCTCAGCCAAGGCTTTCTCGAGCCATGCATAAAACTCACACAAAGCAATCCCGTCTTGAACCATGACAGAACGGATGTGTGATTGCTCAAATTCGTTTTTACACGCCTTGAGCAAAGTACTTGGATTATCCATACGGTGCCACTGCATATGACGTGCAGATGACAGCACCCCAGCAGTGACCTTGTGAGGGTCAAAACACAAATACTCCTGCTTAGGGAGTTGGGTTAAAAATTCGTCTAGCTGCTCATAGGGTTGCACCTGAATACCATCGCTAGCCAGTTTTTGTCGCACAGTATCATCTAATTTCTCGGGTGCAACAAATAGCCAACCCTGCTCTTGCCCTAATAATAAATGCGCCAAGAAGACCGGATTATAATCCACATCCGCACCGCGCAACCCTAGCACCCAAGCAATATCATCCAAGCTGGATAACAAATGCCATTGGCCTTGAGCCTGATCCATTTGTGTGCGAATAACACGTAAATTATCTTCGCGACGACGCCCATTAAAGTGAGCATCATGCGCATAAATAGCAGCATGTGGCAAGGCTGGACGATCAGCCCAAATCGTATCCAACAAAACGTCCTGAGACTGTATATGCCAGCCTGCTTTAGATGCTGTTTTTTGCCAAGACTCAAAATCACTCAAGGGCATGACCTGGGCATCCACGCACACCACAGCCCCTTTAGGCAAATGTTGCTGTAAAAACTCGATCGGCCCGGGCACATCAGCAGCCCCTTGTTTGAACAGAGTAATGCCCGACCCCTCTAGTGCATGCTCAGCCTGTGCCCAATAACGACTATCGGTCCATAAGCCAGCCTCTTGAGCCGTGACCAACAGCGTCCCCGCGGACCCAGCGAAACCACTAAGCCAAGCCCTGCTTTGCCAATGTTCGGGCAAATACTCGGATAAATGAGGATCTGAACTCAATACCAGATAAGCATCAATTTGATGGGCAGTCATGACTGTGCGTAAAGCACGTAGACGCGCAGGGGTATTCACATGAGCCATAATGCGATCTAATTACATTTAATTGAACAATAACGCCCGTTTTCCGCAGAAAACGGGCGTGTCTAGCATGCCTGGTAGATACGAATCCTATCAAGCACTAGCGGCCACTGCACTGACGTCCAGTTTAGCCGCCGTTTTTTCTTTGACCTCTTCGATGGTCACCCCGGGAGCGAGCTCAGTCAAACGCAGACCATTGTCTGTCACCTCGAACACCCCCAAGTCGGTCACAATAACGTCCACGACCCCCACGCCCGTCAGAGGCAAAGTGCACTCGGGCAATAATTTTAGATCAAAGGTACCATCCTTTTTCTTGACCACGTGGTCCATCAGGATCACCACGCGCTCAACACCGGCGACCAAATCCATTGCGCCGCCCATACCTTTGACCATTTTCCCGGGAATCATCCAGTTAGCCAGATCACCATTTTCAGATACCTGCATAGCACCCAAAATAGCCAAGTTAATCTTGCCACCGCGAATCATGCCAAATGAATCCGCCGAAGAAAAGAAAGATGAACCGGGCAAAGTAGTCACTGTTTGCTTGCCTGCATTAATCAGATCGGGATCGACCTCGTCTTCAGTTGGGAAAGGCCCAATGCCCAATAATCCGTTTTCAGATTGCAACCAAACGGTCATGCCCTCGGGAACGTGATTGGCTACCATCGTAGGCATACCAATACCTAAATTCACATAGAAGCCATCGCGCAGTTCTTGTGCCGCGCGAGCAGCCATTTCATCTCTAGTCCAAGCCATTTTGACCTCCTTTAACTTTCACGCACTGTGCGGTGCTCTATGTATTTGGCGGGGCTCTCATTGAGAACAATACGATCGATAAAAACCCCGGGCAGGTGCACATTTTCGGGATCGATTTCCCCGACCTCAACCAGTTTTTCCACCTCAACAATGGTGATTTTACCTGCCATTGCGACATTAGGATTAAAGTTGCGTGCTGTTTTACGGAACACCAGGTTACCGCTCTTGTCGGCCATATAAGCTTTGACTAAAGACACGTCAGGAACAATGGCATGCTCGAGGATATACTCGCGACCGTCAATTTCGCGACTCTCTTTGCCCTCGGCAATCATTGTTCCCGCACCAGTAGCGGTAAAAAAAGCAGGGATACCCGCCCCACCGGCACGCAACCGTTCTGCAAGTGTTCCTTGGGGGGTAAATTCAATCTCGATATCACCCGCCAAATACTGACGTTCGAATTCTTTGTTTTCCCCTACATAAGAGGAAATCATCTTGCTAATTTGGCGTGTATCCAGCAGTTGTCCCAGCCCCTTGCCATCGACCCCAGCGTTATTACTCACCCCGGTCAGGTTTTTAGCCCCTGTATCTCGTAGTGCAGTAATCAAAGCTTCGGGAATACCGCACAAACCAAAACCGCCTACCGCAATGGTTTGCCCGTCAGCAACGACGTCCTCCAGGGCGGCTTTTGCACTGGGATATATTTTGCTCATTGATGTGCTCCTGTAGGTATTAGAATTGTCTTTATTGGATGTTACAGTAACTATGTTAACGCCTCACTGCTTTGTATGCTAGGAAACAAACCAAAAAAACTTAAATTCCAAACATTTGCCCACGCTAAGATCCAGTATTCTCAATTTTAGGTCTTTTTACTAGGCACAGACTGTGCGCAGCGGTATAGTAGACTGTTTACCATTTGTCAATCCAGAATAGCCCATAAAAACACAAGACAGCATCATCAATACTGGGCCCGCTACAGCGTGATAATAACTGGCCTATAGAAAGTATGTACTTGGAGATTCAGATATGTCAGAACGCGACTCTATGGAATACGATGTCGTTATCGTTGGGGCCGGCCCCGCAGGTCTAGCCACCGCTATACGGCTCAAACAGCTTGCCAACGAGGCACAGGCAGATATCAGCATTTGCGTCTTGGAAAAAGGCCCGGAAGTCGGTGCCCATATTTTATCCGGCGCAGTGATGGACCCTAAAGCTCTAGGCGAACTCATCCCTGACTGGAAAGAAAAAGGGGCACCCCTTAATGTTCCTGTCACCGAAGATCGTTTCCTGTTTCTGAGCCCTGACAAAGCTCGCCAAACGCCCAATTGGCTCTTACCGGATACTTTTAAAAACCAAGGTAATTACGTAGTACGACTGGGCGAAGTGACTCAATGGTTAGGCGAACAAGCAGAAGCCCTAGAGGTCGATGTCTTTCCTGGCTTTGCTGCTGCCGATATCCTTTATACCGATGACGGTGCTGTGCGTGGCGTGGTGACTGGTGACATGGGCCTAGAACCCGATGGCACCCCAGGTCCCAATTACCAACCCGGTATGGAGCTACTCGCTAAATACACAATCTTTGCTGAAGGCTCTCGAGGCCATCTAGGACGCCGCCTAACCGAGCACTTTAAACTCCAAGAAGGACGCAATGCTCAAAGCTATGGCATTGGCATCAAAGAAATGTGGGAGGTTGATCCAAGCCAATCTCACCCAGGTCTTGTTGTGCACACGGCGGGATGGCCTTTGGATTCCGATACCTACGGAGGCTCTTTCCTTTATCACCTAGATAACAATCTGGTGGTTGTGGGTCTGGTTGTGGGCCTCGACTATGCTAATCCTTGGCTCTCACCCTTTGAAGAATTTCAACGCTATAAAACTCACCCTGCGATTCGGACGACCTTCGAAGGTGGCAAACGCATTGCGTACGGAGCCCGCTCGCTGACTGCTGGTGGCTTGATGTCCCTTCCCAAATTGGTCTTCCCCGGCGGTGCTATGGTGGGTTGCGAGGCTGGCTTTTTGAACGCCGCACGGATCAAAGGCAGTCACGCCGCTATCAAAACTGGTGCTCTAGCCGCCGAGGCCTTGTTCAATGCCCTCCAAGCAGGACGCGAACATGATGAACTAAGCGCTTATCCACAAGCCTTTGAGCAATCATGGTTACATGACGAACTCCACCAATCGCGCAACTTTAAACAATGGTTCAAAAAAGGACGTACCGTCGGTACCCTGATGACAGGTATTGAACAGTGGCTACTGCGCGGTAAATTCCCTTGGTCTTTAAAAAACACCAAACCCGATCACAGTTATCTGCAGCCCGCGGACCAGTGCCAACGCATTGAATACCCAAAACCCGATGGTGTGCTCACCTTTGACCGTCTCAGTTCGGTGTACCTCACGAACACTAATCACGAGGAAAACCAACCTGTCCACCTGACATTAACCAACCCGGATATCCCTGTAGAAGTCAATCTCAAAAACTTTGCAGGCCCCGAGGCACGTTATTGTCCAGCAGGGGTGTATGAGTTCATTACTGACGACGATGGCAAGGACAAACTACAGATCAACGCAGAAAACTGCATTCACTGCAAAACCTGTGATATCAAAGACCCCGAGCAAAATATTGTCTGGGTTACCCCACAAGGTGGCGAGGGACCAGTCTATAGTGGTATGTAATAAAAACGGCATATAAATTTGTGCCAAATCAAGCCCCACCACAAGACGCCTGGGCAGCCAATACGCTCCCGGGCGTTTCTGACTTTCCCACCCCTTTACCTAAGCCAAAGACTCGGGTAAAATTTGCGGGGTGTGCTGTTCTTACCCCGATTAACGCTAATAAATAACCCTATTAACCCGCCATGCACCCACCACAGGCTTCTCGCAACTTTGTACCTTCTATCCTATTCCAGCGCATTTTGACTCTGGGCAGCAGCTTGACCGCAGCGTTATTCTTAGTGGGTTGTGCGACCCAACAAAGCGCTCAGCAAACAGCCGAACTGGATGATTTACTCAACGACCTACGCAGCGAGCACGCCTACCGCACACAATCTGACCCATTAGGCTCTTATCTGGCAAATCGAGGGTTAACAGATCGCACTTTTTCGTATGCTCGTGACGAACTAGGACGCGGTTCACACGCCATGGCTGGCGAGGCTTTGGATTTACTAGGGGTAAAATATACTTTCGGTGGCGAAGACCCCAGCAACGGTTTTGATTGCAGCGGCCTGGTAGGCTATGTTGCAGAAAAATCCTTGGGCTTGAAACTACCACGCAGTGCTGCCGAACTCGCTGGGATTGGCGATAGCGTCGCTCGCGATGAGCTCAAACAAGGGGATCTTGTCTTCTTTAACACCCGAGGCGCACGTTTTTCACACGTGGGTATCTATATCGGTGACAACAAATTTGTACACGCGCCTCGCACGGGTGCCGTGGTTCGCATTGAGGATATCACCGTATCCTACTGGCAACAGCGCTATAACGGCGCCCGGCGCATTGATGCCAACGACTCGCAAATAGCCAGCAGATAACCCATCTACAAGCCTTTTACACCTTGTTCCAAGGCCAGCTGCAAGCTCGAAACCGAACGCCTACAAGCCACTACCGGCACGCCCGCCTTCTGCGCAGCTGCACGAAAAGACTTCATCACGTTATGCCCGAGAAAATCGGTCAATAAAATCAACACCTCGGTTCCCGAGGGCAATTGCAATCCTTTTTTCTGATGCGCAGGATCTCGACCACTGATGTGGCGAGACACTCGAATATTGTGCTTTTTTAGTAGCTGCGGAATTTTTCCTAGACGATCAGCCCCGACAATCACTGCACGTCTCGTTTGCATGTCCATGATTTACTCCCTCTGAATGTTGAGACTCAAAGGCAACAATACAAGCCATAAATAA
>DATGTW010000179.1:0-6432 GCA_035301625.1 Paenalcaligenes sp. | reverse complement strand
AGCATTGATGGATAGCTCACTTTTCGGCTAATATCTGTGGCTTAAATTCAGGAGATGCTTTATGCGATTAATACTATTGGGCCCTCCAGGGGCTGGCAAAGGAACCCAAGCCGCATTCGTCATTGAAAAGTTTTCTATCCCACAAATTGCGACCGGGGACATGCTCCGCGCTGCGGTTAAAGCACAAACCCCGCTAGGCATCGAAGCTAAAAAAATCATGGATGCCGGGCAATTGGTTTCAGATGAAATTATCATTGGCTTAGTCAAAGACCGTTTACAGCAACCTGATTGTGAGAACGGCTACCTTTTTGATGGTTTTCCCCGCACCATTCCACAAGCAGACGCCCTTAAAGCCGAAAATATCAAACTTGATTACGTTATTGAACTTGATGTTCCCCAAGAGGTCATTATCGAGCGCATTAGCGGTCGGCGTATGCACCCAGCCAGTGGGCGCACTTATCACGTTACATTTAACCCCCCCAAACAAGCAGACATTGATGATGTGACCGGAGAGCCTCTGGTACAACGTGATGATGACAAAGAGTCCACCGTCCGAAATCGTCTCGAGGTCTACAAAAACCAGACTCAACCTTTGGTTGCTTATTACTCCGAGTGGGCACAATCAGGCGATGAAATGGCCCCGGCCTACCGTAAAGTCTCTGGTGTTGGCACAGTCGATGAGATTCAACAACGTATCCTGGATGCGTTAAACTCGTAGACGTTTGATTCAATCCATGAGAGGGTTTATATGAAAATAAAAGACAATGTATTTATTGTGACTGGGGGCGCATCCGGACTGGGCGCAGGCACAGTGCGCATGCTCACCGGGCACGGGGCTAAAGTCATTATTGCTGACATTCAAGATGAGGCTGGTCAAGAGCTTGCAAAAGAGCTTGGTCAACGTTACCTACGTTGCGATGTCACTTCCGAGCAGGACGCCCAGGCTGTGGTAGATGCTGCTCTCGAAGTCGGCCCCCTTTATGGCTTAGTTAATTGCGCTGGCATCGCACCCGCATCGCGCACCATTGGTCGCGAGGCCCCTCACGATTTAGAACTATTTCAAAAGGTCGTCACCGTCAATCTTATTGGCACATTCAACATGAACCGCTTGGCCGCTTTTGCCATGAGCAAAAACGAACCACAGGATACCGGTGAACGGGGTGTGCTGATTAACACGGCTTCGGTTGCTGCATACGAGGGTCAAATTGGCCAAGCTGCCTATGCCGCATCCAAGGCGGGCGTGGTCGGTATGACATTACCTGTGGCACGTGATTTGGCCGGTCTGGGCATTCGTTGTGTCACTATCGCACCGGGGATTTTTGGCACACCCATGATCTTTGGAATGCCACAAAATGTTCAGGACTCTTTGGCCGAGAGCATTCCATTCCCCTCTCGCTTGGGTCGCCCCGAAGACTACGCCAAACTTGTTTACAGCATCATTGATAACGATATGATCAATGGCGAAACCATCCGCCTGGATGGTGCCATTCGCATGGCCCCTCGCTAAGCAGCAATCAACTACATATAAGTAGTCTGCCTGGCCATGAGTCTTTTCCGTTCTGCCGCTGTCATCAGCGGCTTCACCTTTTTGTCCCGCATCACAGGGCTGTTGCGCGATATACTCATCGCGCGCAGTTTTGGTGCTGGGGGGCTAACAGATGCTTTTTGGGTGGCTTTTCGCATCCCCAACTTACTGCGTAGGCTTTTTGCCGAGGGTGCTTTTGCCCAAGCCTTTGTACCCATCCTGGGGGATGTAAAAAACACCCAATCAGCCAATGCTACCCAACAACTCATCGATCGTGTAGCTTTAGTCTTAACAGCAGTGTTAATGCTGATCACCCTGGTCGGGGTCATTGCTACCCCCTGGGTAGTCAGCCTGATGGCCAGCGGTATGCGCGCTGCCGAACGCCAAGCTGAATTCTCGGCTGCCATATGGATGACTCGGGCAATGTTTCCGTACATCCTGTGCATGTCATTGGTGGCTTTTGCCAGTGGTGTGCTCAACACCTGGAGCCGTTTTGCCATCCCGGCTTTTACGCCCATGTTGCTTAACTTGGCCATGATAGCAGCCAGTTTGTGGTTGCTCGAATATTTCGACCCACCCATTTACGCTTTGGCAGTTGGTGTCATGGTCGGGGGCATCTTGCAATTGGCAATGCAATGGATTGCTCTATTACGTTTAGGTGTAGCACCCCGCCCTAGCTTACGGCTAGGCCGTGCGTTACGCGACACACATGTACGTAAAATCATTCAAAAAATGATTCCTGCCACTGTAGGTGTCTCTGTTGCTCAAATCTCCATCCTCATCAATACAAATATAGCGACTTGGTTACAGGCTGGCAGCGTCACTTGGCTTTCATTTGCGGATCGATTAATGGAATTCCCCAGTGCCTTGCTCGGGGTTGCATTGGGCACAGTTTTGTTGCCTTACTTATCTGCTGCCTATGCTAAAAAAGAGCACACCACCTACCAAAACCTCTTGGACTGGGGCCTACAACTGATATTTCTACTGGGCTTGCCCGCTGCTTTGGGTTTGGCTTTACTTGCTCAGGCCTTGGTAGCGACCTTGTTTAATTATGGGGCCTTTAGTGATGCGGACGTACTACAAACTCAAGGGGCGGTGGTTGCCTATGCCGTCGGTCTCCTAGGTTTATTGGCCATCAAAATATTGGCGCCCGCTTTCTACGCTCGCCAAGACATCAAAACACCTGTGCGTATTGCCATCGTTGTACTGATACTGACCCAAATCATGAATGCTTTATTTGTGCCTTGGCTCAAACACGCAGGGTTGGCCCTTTCCATTGCACTGGGCGCTTGCATTAACGCGGGTACTTTGTTTTATATACTTCGTAAAAGACAAATATTCAGTCCATCGGCACAGTGGCCACAATTTTTGCTCAAGCTCTTACCTGCCCTTATTGGGATGAGTCTGTTTGTTTATTTTTTGCAAGAGCGATTTGACTGGTTAGCCCTAGGAGCATTCCCAATACTCAGAGCTCTTTATTTGGGCGGGGTCGTAATGGGCGCTATTGGTATCTATATGTTCTTACTATTTTTGGTCGGCTTTAGGCCACGGCACTTTACAAGACCAGGCTAATCGTTTATTATCTAGCCCTTTAGACCCAATTAAACCATCAAATATATAGAATTGACTTAGATATGGCAAATACACCTCAAGCACGAAAACGCGCGCGGCAGGCAGCAGCCCGCAACAAACACAACGCTGGCATGCGCTCTATGATGCGTACCTCGATCAAACGCGTCCAACAAGCCATCCATGCCGGCGACCAAGACGCTGCCAACGAGGTATTCCGCAAGGCCTGCAGCATCATCGACCGTGTCGCTGATAAAAACATTATTCACAAAAACAAGGCAGCGCGCCACAAGAGCCGCCTCGCCAAATCAATCAGGGCGTTATCCTCTTAACCACACAGGTTTAATTGGGTACGGGCATCCACAAATGCCCACGCCAAAATTAAAATAGGGTGCACATGATTGCACCCTATTTTTGATCTGGCCTGTTTTTATAGATCCTGCATTACTTTATCAAAATCGATACCGGATGTTTTGAGCTTATTGTCGTGGGCAAAATTACAAACAAACTTCCAAGCCAGTGGCTCTAAATCACGCAAACGGCTATCCACGACAACACAACGCACCCCATCAACAAATCGAGGCACAACGTACGGGGAATACGTCAGCGGCCCACCGCCACTGCCTTCAGGTCTGAACTGCGACATTACCCCAGCTAAACGCTCAGCCCAATCACTAGGCCGAAAGCGCTGGTCATTTTGTGTCACACCGTAAATAATTAATTTTGAATGCTCGGTCATATACTTCCAATCAATAAGCACTGCCCTAAAGCAAAATAACAACGCGCATTGTAACCTATTGCCACGAGGACTACACCCTAGAAGACAAAAATCATCCCAAGGTCTAAGGCTCTTGGCCACTGGTCATTACAAGTTTTTACTGGTAAGATTAATTTTTTGTTTTCGGCAGTGCCTAGTTATGAGTTCCACGGTTAATCCCGCTCCGATACGACATTTTTTAAAGTTTAACGACCTCCCGAAAGAGGACATCCTCTATTTGCTTTCGCGCGCCCGTTTTATCAAGCAGCGGTTCAAAAACTACGAACCGCACATGACCTTGCACGATCGCACACTGGCTATGGTATTTGAAAAGGCCAGCACTCGTACGCGCGTGTCATTTGAGGCAGGCATGTATCAAATGGGTGGCTCTGTAATTCACTTGACCACAAATGATTCTCAACTAGGGCGCGCAGAGCCTATCGAAGACACCGCGCGCGTCATATCCAGGATGGTTGATCTGGTCATGATTCGTACCTTTGGCCAAGAGCGCATTGATTTATTTGCTGAGTACTCGCGCGTACCTGTGATTAACGGCCTGACCAATGAATACCACCCTTGCCAAATTTTGGCCGACATCTTTACCTACAATGAATTTCGAGGCTCCATCGTTGGAAAAACAGTCGCATGGATCGGAGATGGTAACAATATGGCCTATACCTGGCTACAGGCGGCCAAACTGCTGGGGTTCAAACTGCATTTTTCATCCCCAAAAGGCTATGGTCTGGATCCAGATCTCATTGGCGATACATGCGATGCTTTGAGCATCTTTGAGAGCCCGCACGAGGCTTGCCGTGGTGCTCACCTAGTGACCACTGATGTCTGGACTAGCATGGGTTTCGAAGACGAAAACGCAGCCCGTCGCAAAGCCTTTGCAGACTGGTGTGTGGATGACGAAATGATGGCTTTGGCTGACGCTCAAGCCCTATTCATGCACTGTCTGCCAGCCCACCGTGGCGAAGAGGTCACCGCCAGCGTGATTGATGGTCCCCAAAGCGTAGTCTGGGACGAGGCAGAAAACCGTATGCATGTGCAAAAAGCACTGATGGAGTTTCTACTCTTGGGCAGGTTGGACTGATTTCACTTGGCCTGGGTCGCCAGGTGACCCAAAGGGCACAGTTTCCAGTCAGCGATACAAAACAATTTAAAGCCCCTCGGATGATAATCCGTAGGGGCTTTAATATTGTCGAATGAGATAGACAATTATTTACTGTTCTCTTCGGTTTCGCTCTTTAGCTGCACAAACTGACCATCGCGAGCGGGCGCTAACAAGCCGACCTCGGTGTAGGTGAATAGCTTTTCACGCGTGTCAGCGATATCCAGATTACGCATGGTCAACTGGCCGATACGATCACGAGGAGTAAAGCTGTCATCACCCTCTTTTTCCATTGTCAAACGATCGGGGTGATAGCTAAGATTATCAGATTGAGTATCCAAAATCGTGTAATCATTGCCGCGGCGTAGCTCAAGGCTGACCTCGCCAGTAATTGCACGTGCAATCCATCGCTGTGCTGTCTCGCGCAGCATGATGGCCTGTGGGTCAAACCAACGTCCTTGATACAGTAAACGCCCTAAACGAATACCATTAATGCGATATTGCTCGATGGTGTCTTCGTTGTGAATCCCTGTCAGCAAACGCTCATAGGCTATATGCAACAACGCCATCCCAGGGGCCTCGTAAATACCACGGCTTTTGGCCTCGATAATACGGTTTTCAATCTGATCACTCATCCCTAAACCATGACGCCCCCCAATACGGTTGGCTTCGAGCATGAGCTCGACCACATCAGAGTAATCCTTGCCATTAAGGGCAACTGGGATCCCCCCCTCAAAGCGTACGGTCACAACCTCAGGTTCAATAGCAACATCGTCACGCCAGAATGGCACACCCATAATAGGATCAACGATGTGCATGCTTGTGTTGAGGAATTCTAAATCTTTGGCCTCGTGTGTTGCCCCGAGAATATTGGAATCTGTTGAATAGGCTTTTTCCGCAGACATACGGTATTCAAAACCATGGGCCTGCATAAACTCGGACATCTCGGCTCGCCCCCCCAGCTCGTCGATGAAAAGCTGATCCAGCCAGGGCTTATAAATTTTAAGTTTTGGATTAGTTAACAAACCATAGCGATAAAAACGCTCGATATCGTTACCTTTGTAGGTGCTGCCATCCCCCCAAATATGAACATCGTCTTCTTTCATGGCTGCAACTAGCATTGTGCCGGTCACAGCACGGCCCAGCGGAGTCGTATTAAAATAGGTAATCCCACCGGTAGTAACGTGAAAGGCGCCACTCTGGATAGCGGCAATACCCTCGTTAACCAACTGTTGGCGGCAATCAATCAGGCGCGCTTTTTCGGCACCATAAGATAACGCCTGTCTGGGAATATCATCGTAATCGGACTCATCAGGCTGCCCCAAATTAGCGGTATACGCATACGGGATACTACCCTTTTCACGCATCCACAAAATAGCGGCGCTGGTGTCCAGCCCGCCAGAAAAGGCAATACCTACCTTTTGATTTACTGGAATAGTCTCTAAAATTGTCGCTGTCATAATCTGC
>DATGTW010000178.1:0-10255 GCA_035301625.1 Paenalcaligenes sp. | reverse complement strand
TTATAGTCCATGAGAGGTGAAATAGTCATGTGCGCTGCGCACGTCATCTACGATGGCAGCACGAAGCGATTCAATATCGGGGAATTTTTCTTCGTCACGTATGAACTGCAGAAAATCAACGCATACTAGTTTACCGTATGCGTCGATGTTGCGGTTAAATAAATGTACCTCGAGCAAGAGGCGGCCCTGATCTTCAACGGTAGGTCGTACGCCTAGGCTGGCCACACCCGCGATTGGATGACCCTCTAAACCATGCACCTGGACGGCGTAAACCCCGGAGCGCAGGGCAAATGTATTGGGAACACGCAGATTGAGCGTGGGGTAGTTCATCTGGCGGCCCAACTTGCGGCCATGGATTACATGGCCACTAACGCGGAAAGGATGACCTAATTGACGTTTTGCACCAGCCAGGTCACCCATTGAAAGGGCAGTGCGAATGTCTGTGCTAGAAATACGTTGTTGATTTCTATCTACCACGTCTTCGATGGTGTGGACCTCAAAGCCAAACTGAGCGCCCATTTCCATCAAAAGCTCAATAGTACCACTACGACGATGCCCAAACCGAAAGTCTCTGCCCACCAAGAGCCAGCGTGTGTTTAAACCTTGGACCAATAGGTTGGCAACAAACTCGTATGCCTCGGTAGCGGCTAGTTTGTGGTTAAAACGCAGCAGGACGATTTGCTCGATGCCATTTTGATGTAATAGGGTAAGGCGGTCGCGTAAAGTATTGACTTGTGCTGGATAAAGTTCAGGGCGCTGTGCCTGGCGTGCAAAATAAGCCCGAGGATGTGGACTAAACGTCATGACCGTGGGCACGAGATCGTGCTCTTGTGCTCGAGCGCGCAAGAGCTGCAATATTGTTTGGTGACCCCGATGCACTCCATCAAAATTACCAATGGTCACAGCACTGGGTAGCTGTGACTGATGACGTGGTAGATGTCGGTAAATAGAAAGTTTTTTCACAGGGTTTATCTAATTTAGGAGTATGAATGCACGCACCAAGGAAAAACTGCCGTCTGGTAATCCTGATATCAGGCCGCGGCAGTAATATGGAAAACATTGTACAGGTGATCGCACAACGAAATTTACCAGCAGAAGTGTGCGCCGTCATTGCCAACAAAGCAGACGCCCAGGGCATACAGTGGGCCCAAAGGCAGGGTATCGCCACCCAAGTGGTAGCACACAAAGATTATGCCACGCGTGAGCAATTTGACAATGCTTTGGCACATACTGTTGCTGAGTATCGTCCGGATTATGTACTGCTGGCGGGTTTTATGCGTGTTTTGACGCCGGCTTTTATTGATCCTTTTGCGGGCCAGATCATCAACATACATCCTTCCTTGTTGCCATTGTTTCCTGGTCTTGATACGCATCAAAAGGCTTTGGAGGCAGGTTTGCAGTGGCATGGTTGTACGGTACACTTTGTCACTGCGGAATTAGACAGTGGCCCGACTATTGCTCAGGGTGTCGTACCCATACATCAGGGAGATGACGCCAAACAGCTGGCAGCGCGGCTTTTGCCAATTGAACACAAGACATACGCTCAGGTTGTTGAATGGTTGGCTTTTGATCTAGTTCAAATAGACCCCTCAGGAAAGGTAAATGTGTTAGGGGTCAATCATCGAGGCGTGATATAGTAATCGGTGGGGTGGATTACTTAGTGCAACGAGCCTTTGCGGGCCGTATAATAATGCTAATGATGCATAGTAAACACAACAACACGCTCGAGTAGGTTACACTGCTCCTATCTTGTTTTATTTAATGGAACATGGCCATTTGGTTCTATGAAAGAATTCTTTAATTTCCTCGCTGGTGGGCTGCTACAGTTTTCGTGGTGGCAGATTGTTCTGGTCACCTTGATCCTGACCCACATTACGATTGTTTCCGTCACAGTGTTTCTGCACCGCGGTCAAGCACACCGCGGCTTAGACTTGCACCCAGCAGTAGCTCATTTTTTCCGTTTCTGGCTTTGGTTGACCACAGGTATGGTAACCAAAGAGTGGGTGGCAATTCACCGCAAACACCACGCTCGTTGCGAGCGCGAGGGTGACCCGCATTCCCCGGTTGTATTTGGCTTAGGGATGGTTTTTTTCCGCGGTGCCGAGCTCTATCGCCAAGAGGCCCGAAACGAAGAGACCTTGCGCCGCTTTGGACATGGTACCCCTGATGATTGGGTCGAGCGCAACATATACTCGCGCTACACTCTGCTTGGCATCATGATTATGCTAGCTATCGACTTGGCTCTTTTCGGTTTGGTGGGTCTGGCTGTTTGGGCAGTACAGATGGCATGGATTCCATTTTGGGCAGCAGGCGTGGTTAACGGTGTTGGACATGCCTTGGGATACAGAAATTTTGCTAGCCCTGATACCAGCACTAATATCGTTCCTATTGGCATTATTATCGGTGGCGAAGAACTCCATAATAATCACCATGCCTTTGCCTCTTCGGCCAAATTCTCAAACCGTTGGTTCGAGCTCGATATCGGTTGGGTCTACATCAGCATTTTGCGCTTCTTTAAATTGGCCCATGTAAAGAAAGTTGCGCCCAAATTACGACTCGAGCCCAAAGAGAGCAGCCCCAGCATTGAGGAAATCGACCACGATACTTTACAGGGCGTGATTACGCACCGCTATGAGATCTTGGCCCGTTATGCCGAGATGTTGCGTGATGCAGCTAAAGAAGAGCTTGATCATCTGCGTACTCAAGGTGGTTTGGCCATGGACAAGCTTGATCATCACAAACTCAAGCTGATAAAGCGTTCTAAAGAGTGGATTGGCCTCAAGGATGAAATACTAGAGCCCGAAGAACGCAAGCAGCTCGAAACCATGCTCGAGAATAAAGACAGTAAGCTCTCTGTCATGATGCAAATGCATAATGAGTTAACTCGTATTTGGCAAAGCTCTACAGCATCCAGCGAGCAGTTGCTGGCCGATTTACGTGCATGGTGCAAACGTGCCCAGCAAAGCGGCATTCAGAGCCTTGAGGAGTTCGCTCAGCGCTTGCTTCGCTACGCGGCATGATAGAAAGTCTAAACGAAGCACAGCGTCAAGCCGTTACATTTCCCAATGAGCACGTTCTCGTTCTCGCTGGGGCAGGCAGCGGCAAGACGCGAGTGCTGACCACACGCATCGCATGGCTTATCCAGCAACAGGGGATAAGCCCTTATTCTTTTTTGGCCGTAACCTTTACCAATAAAGCTGCCCGCGAGATGCTCACGCGCATTGAGTCTATGCTGCCAGTCGATACGCGGGGCATGTGGGTGGGTACCTTTCACGGGCTATGCAATCGATTATTGCGTTATCATTATCGCGATGCGGGATTGCCTCAAGCTTTCCAAATACTGGATTCGGCTGATCAACTGGCTGCCGTCAGAAGGCTATTCAAAGAGCTCAACTACGATGAGACCTTATTTACCCCGCGCGACATGCAGCATTTTATAAATCGTTGCAAAGAAGATGGTATGCGGCCCGAGGTCTGTAGTGCGCTCGATAAAAGAGATCAACTGATGATTGATTTCTATACGCGCTATCAAGAGCAGTGCGAGCGTGAGGGGGTTGTCGATTTTCCCGAGCTGTTATTGCGCGCCTATGAGCTTTTAAAAAACAACAGTATTTTGCGAACGCATTATCAACAACGTTTTGCGCATTTGTTGGTTGACGAGTTCCAAGATACAAACCCCTTGCAATACGCTTGGCTAACCCTTTTGGCAGGCGATGAGGGGCGTATTTTTGCCGTGGGTGATGACGATCAGTCTATTTATGCGTTTCGCGGCGCCGATGTCAGCAATATGTATGACTTCGAGCAAGACTACGCACGCGATAACGTCATTCGTCTTGAGCAAAACTACCGCTCTAGTGGGCATATTCTTGATGCCGCCAATGAGTTAATTGCCAGTAATCAGACTCGTTTAGGGAAAAAGCTGTGGACTGATGCCGGCCAGGGTGAACTGATACAAGTACAAGCCCAAGATACAGATAGCCTAGAGGCGCAGTGGGTGGTCGATAAGATACAGCTATTGGTTGAGTCCGGGGTTGAGCCTGCCGAAATAGCGGTGCTTTATCGTAGCAATGCACAATCACGAGTTATCGAACATAGCCTTTTTTCAGCAGGGTTGCCGTATCGAGTCTATGGCGGTTTGCGCTTTTTTGAACGCCAAGAGATCAAACATGTATTGGCGTATTTACGCCTCATAGACAATCCCAATGACGATACCTCTTGGTTACGGGTGGTCAACTTTCCTACCCGCGGTATTGGCGCTCGTAGTCTCGAGCAATTAGGCGAACATGCTCAACAGTATCAGTGCAGCTTGTATCGCGCGGTGCCTTATATGTCAGGCCGCGCGGGGACCAACCTATTGCGTTTTGTTCAACTGATCCAGGACATGGCCCATGTCGCTCAGCATCAGACGCTGCCAGAGCTCATTCAATATGTGATTGAGCACAGTGGCTTGGCCGAGCACTACCGTAAACAAAAAGAAGGTGCCGAGCGTCTGGAAAACCTGCAAGAACTGGTCAACGCAGCTGTCGTTTTTGGCCAAGAAGAAGAACTGCGTGATTATCCAGCCGGGCAAATACCGCCCGCAGTGCACGCGGATGCTGCAGGGGTTATACCTCAGGATAGTCAGGTTACCCCATTGGCAGCGATGTCTCCTTTGGCTGCTTTTTTGACCCATGCATCTTTAGAAGCCGGGGACACGCAGGCCTTGCAGGGCCAACAAGCCGTCCAATTGATGACTGTTCATGCAGCCAAAGGGCTAGAATTTGATGTGGTTTTTGTGACAGGTCTCGAAGAGGGGATCTTTCCGCACGAGCGTAGTCTGGACCTTGTCGAAGACCTCGAAGAAGAACGTCGTTTAATGTACGTGGCCATGACACGTGCTCGCCAGAATTTGTTTTTGACCCGTGCTCATACTCGAATGTTGCATGGTCAACGCCGCTATTATCAAAGCTCACGCTTTCTTGATGAGTTGCCCGAAGAGAATTTGCGCTGGTTGAGTCCCAAACCAGGTCAGTTTTCTGCCCCTGCTGGAGTGCAATGGGGGGGTAACCAAGCACGCTCAGATATGCGGCGTTGGAATCCTCAGGCAGGATTGCGTAGTCAGGTTGTTCATGTTAATGGCAATGACTATCGCATTGGTTTGGGTGTGCGCCATCCCAAGTTCGGTGAGGGGACTATTCTTAGCGTGAGTGGGCAGGGCGAGAGTGCCCAAGCAGAGGTTCATTTCCGTGATGTCGGTAAAAAGAACTTGGCCTTGGCAGTCGCTAAATTAGAAGTCATTACGGGGTAGTTGGTTGTACTACTCGTTGGACTGCTCAGTTAACGATTCAATTTCCATTTGCAGTGCTAGCCATTCTTCTTCTAGATCGGCGATGTCCTTGCTCAAAGCGCCCTCGCGCGCGATGATATCTTCGCGCTGCGCGTCGTATTCGGTCGTGTAAAAGGCACTATC
Organism: Paenalcaligenes sp.; assembly: GCA_035301625.1. GTDB lineage: Bacteria > Pseudomonadota > Gammaproteobacteria > Burkholderiales > Burkholderiaceae_B > Paenalcaligenes. The sequence continues at coordinate 4,806 of DATGTW010000178.1, read as the reverse complement.
TCCGATTAATTCTAATAATTCTTGGTGCTCTTTCTGCAAAGGCTCGAGCTTTTTCTCAATCGCATGGCTTTGCTTTTTCAAGGGCCCTGTCTGGGCGGCCAGTGCCTGTCTTTGAGCGGCTGCTTGTTGACGTATTTCGCGCCGACTTAGACTGGGTGCTGAATCTGAGCTAGCAGCTGCTGACTGGCTGTTATATTTACTTTGTTGTTGAAAAAACCATTGTTTGTAGTCCTCGAGATCGCCATCAAAATGCTCGATCTTTCCTGCACTGACTAACCAAAACTCGTCTACAGTTTGGCGCAAGAGTTGCCGATCGTGTGAAACAATCAAGACGCTACCCTCATACTCGGTGAGTGCCTGACTGAGGGCGTCACGTGTGTCAATATCCAGATGGTTGGTCGGCTCATCCAGTAATAACAAATTGGGCTCATCCCAGACAATCAGTGCTAAGGCTAATCGTGCTTTTTCGCCACCGGAGAAATGTGCGATGTTATCCAATGCCATTGTTCCCTTGAACCCAAAACGCCCTAAATAATTACGTAAAACTTGTTCATTTTGTTCGGGTGCCACCCGTTGCATATGCAGCAAAGGGCTGCCTTTCATGTCGAGCATATCTAGTTGGTGTTGAGCAAAATACCCCACTTTGAGGCGCTGTGCAGCGATGCGTTCTCCGGCTAATAATGGCAGGGTGCCAGCTAAGCTTTTAACAAAGGTACTTTTACCGGCACCGTTCATCCCCAATACACCAATTCGACTACCTGCGCGTACAGAGGTATTGACCGCTTTTAAAACGATTTTGTTATGGGCCTGTTTGTTATTAGTGCTATAGCCCAAATCAGCTTGGCTCAGCCGTAATAGAGGGTCGGGCATGAAGTCAGGATTGGGAAAATTGATCTCTATACTTTGTTCATGCACGATAGGTGCCACGGGCTGCATACGCTCGAGTGCTTTGATACGGCTTTGTGCCTGTTTGGCTTTGCTTGCTTTGGCTCTGAAACGCTCGATAAAACGCTGCATATGCGCAATTTTTTGTTGCTGCTTTTCCATGCTGGCCTCGGCCAAGCGTAATTTTTCAGCGCGCTGTTGTTGAAAATGACTGTAATTACCACGGTAACGGTGTAGGTTCTGGTGCTCAAAATGAATAATGCTAGAGCAAACTGCATCTAGAAACTCTGTATCATGAGAAATCACTAGTACTGTGCCTAGGTAGCCTTTAAGCCATTGCTCTAGCCATAACATCGCGTCCAGATCTAAATGGTTGGTGGGTTCATCGAGCAGTAATAGATCAGAGGGTGCCATTAAGGCGCGCGCCAGAGCCAGGCGCATTTGCCAGCCGCCTGAAAATTGCTTGACAGGTAATGTCCACTGTTCAGGTGCAAACCCTAAACCAAGTAATAGTTGTTCAGCACGGGCTCGAGCAGACCAAGCACCCGCATCATTCAAGGCTGTTTCTAGTAATGCTATGGCCTCACCGTCATCTAAATTTACTGCCTCTCTTTGAGCTTGTAGATTACGTAGGTGGTAATCACCGTCAATTACAAACTCTACAGCGATTCGGTCAGGTGTTTGTATATGCTGTTCAACCTGGGCGGTACGCCATTCCTGGGGTAGGGACACATCGCCTTGGTCTGGTTCTATTTCATTATTGAGCAGGGCAAATAGACTGGTTTTACCCGCTCCATTGGCCCCTATAATGCCTACCCGCTCTTGAGGGTATACGGTGAGTTGACTGTTTGTTAGTAGGGTTTTAGTCCCTCGGCGCAAGGTAAGTTGGTTGATTTGAATCACGATTCGAGCTGTTCTTTATAAAGTAACAAGATTTGATGATCAGCCTGGGCAGTGCTAAGCCACATGGGCTGAAGTCTGGGGAAAGCCTGCACAAAATGTTTGTACTCATGACCAATTTCAAGTACGAGTATGCCCCCTGGCCTTAAAAAACGAGGAGCTGCCTGCAAAATATTGCGAATGGCATCCATGCCATCGGTCCCGCCTGCTAATGCTAGCGTGGGCTCGTGCTTGAACTCTGCAGGCAGGTTAGCCATCGAATCGCTGTTTACATAAGGTGGATTGCATAGAATTAGATCGTAGGTTTTAGCAGGTAGTTGTGCAAATAAATCGGACTCAAACAGTCGCAGGCGCTCTTGTAAGTCGTAACTGTGTACGTTTAATTTAGCAATCTCTAATGCTTTTTTAGAAATATCCGCAGCATCTACCTGAGCCTGTGGAAAATGCAAGGCAGCTAATATAGCCAAGCAACCACTGCCCGTACACATATCAAGGATGGATAGCGGAGCGTGTGGATCGTCGATCCACGGCTCAAATTGTTGGACTATTAATTCTGCCATTGGTGAGCGTGGAATAATGCAATTCTGGCTGATTTTAAATTTAAAGCCTTGTAACCAGGCTTCACCCGTTAAATAGGCAGCAGGTAAACGCGTGTTGACACGCTGCTCAATAAGATCGCAAAGATATACTCTTTCGTTGCCACTCAACCGAGCGTCCATAAAGGGCTCAAGCAAATCTATGGGCAGTTTTAGCGCAGATAAACCCAAGTACACAGCCTCGTCCCAAGCATTGTCTGTCCCTTGGCCAAAGCTGATGTCATGAGCATTAAAATAAGAGACCGCCCAGCGCAAAATATCGCGCAAAGTTGTGAATTCACGAGCCGCTTGTTGGGCATCTGGAAAAATGGGTGCAGCCATGGCATTCCTAGGTAATGAGTAACGAAAATCTCTGCCTAAATGTTTTGAGTCAGCATTATACGCTGCCTCGCTAGGGTAAATACAGAGCGTTGCTTAAACAACGTTTGTTGATTTTCTAGTGTTGAAATAAACGCAGTGAATGAAACGTTTGGTGTATTTTGTAGTAGTGTTCATAATCACTTCATTATGTGTTAGCATGGGTCGCTGTTGAATAATTCCTGTGTAAATGCACAGCTCTACTCTGTTTGAGTATTTATACGCATCTACATGCGTCACCACAACCACAGCAATAAACAAAAACCAAAAACTGTGGCACCTCAATGAGCCATCCAAAAAAAGACGAGCATGGTATTTACTCATTGATGTTTTGAAAAGAGGTATTCTATGACTGTTACTACGCAAAATCCTGCAGTAGCGCAGGTTGATTCGTCGTTTAAAGCCGAGTCTTTGACTCAGGTCACGCGATACAAGGTCTATACACAACGTCAGTTTGATAAAATAGAACCCTTGAAAAGACTAAGCCCAGAACAGCGCTTTGAAATGGAAGTAGTCGCTAATGTACTGCCATTTAGGGTGAATGAATACGTCATCCAAGAGCTAATTAATTGGGACAACGTACCCAATGACCCAGTATTCCAATTGACCTTTCCTCAGCGCGGCATGATCGCGCCCGAGGATTTCGATCGAATGGCCGATTTGATCAAGCGTGGCGCTGACCGTAAAGAAATCACGCAACTGGCCAGCGAGATTCATGGCCATTTAAACCCACACCCGGCAGGTCAACAAGAAATGAACGTGCCAGTATTCGAGGGAGAACCTTTGGGTGGGATGCAGCATAAGTACAGGGAAACGGTTTTATTTTTCCCCAGTCAGGGTCAAGTCTGTCATAGCTATTGCACTTTTTGTTTCCGCTGGGCGCAGTTTGTAGGTAATACCGAGCTACGCTTTGCCTCGCACGAGGCTGAAAAGCTGCATGGTTATTTAAAAGATGAACCCGAAGTGACTGACTTGCTATTCACGGGTGGGGATCCAATGGTGATGCGTACCCGGCATTGGGAAAACTATTTAGAGCCCTTTTTAACGCCTGAGCTCGCACATGTACAAACCATACGTATTGGCACCAAGTCACTGACATTCTGGCCACAACGCTATGTGACTGATGATGATGCGGATGATTTGCTAAGACTTTTGGAACGATTGGTTAACCAAGGCAAGCACATCGCATTGATGGCGCATTTTAATCACTGGCAAGAGATGCAAACACCCATCGTACGTGAGGCTATCCGCCGTTTGCGTGATGCCGGTGTGGTGATTAGAGCCCAAGCACCGCTCATTGATCATATTAATAATGACCCCGACATATGGGTCCGCATGTGGCGTGAGCAAGTACAAATGGGAATCATCCCATACTATATGTTTGTCGAGCGAGACACAGGCGCTAAGCGTTATTTTGAGTTGCCATTGGCACGGACACACGAAGTCTATCAGCAGGCCATTCAAAAAGTGTCTGGGTTGGCACGTACAGCACGTGGCCCGTCAATGAGCGCTGGACCAGGCAAAGTGGAAATCCAGGGCATCACCGAGATAAACGGAGAAAAGGTATTTGTACTGCGCTTCATCCAAGGGCGTAACCCAGACTGGGTACAAAGACCATTTTTCGCCAAATACGATCCCGAAGCTACTTGGTTGGATGATCTCAAACCAGCGTTTGGAGCAGACAAGTTCTTCTTTGAGGATGAGTACGCCCAAATGTCAGGAGACGGAAAAATTATTTATTAACCAATAAATAGTTAAATAAAAAAGCCGTTGAAAACAAAAGGGCAGTGCCTGATGTCTTCAACGGCTTTTAGCATTTGGTGCGAACGGAGAGACTCGAACTCTCACACCTCTCGGCGCCAGAACCTAAATCTGGTGCGTCTACCAATTCCGCCACGTTCGCGAAAAGGAAAATTATAGATCCCGCTATATATAATTGCAAGTCAGGGGTAAAATACCACAGTTTGTGTTATGGTTTGGTGTTTTTGGTGGTTATGCGGAATTCGCTAGGTTTTTTACCGCGTTTTTCGGTAAAATAACCAGTTAATCTAATTTTTTACGGAATAAG
>DATGTW010000177.1:0-9678 GCA_035301625.1 Paenalcaligenes sp. | reverse complement strand
CACTGCCTGGCGACAGCAATTCCACGCGCAGCGCGCGCGAGGCACGGATTAATTTACATTTCCTGAAAAAGCATTTATTTTCTACTGAAACGGCTACAATACAGGCTTAATTAACTTAGCTATAGCCGAAACAACAAATCATTTAGGAGCTCGCACATGTCGATCGCAGACATCCTGCAAATCATCCCCGCCCAGGCTGCGGATGGCGGCAACCCTATCGTTAGCTTATTGCCGCTCATTTTGATGTTCGTCATTTTGTACTTTTTGATGATTCGTCCTCAGATGAAACGTCAAAAAGAACACCGCAACTTGGTGGCCAATTTAGCCAAAGGCGACGAGGTTGTCACCAGTGGTGGTATGCTGGGCAAAATCACAAAAGTACAAGAAAACTACATCACTGTTGAGGTTTCACAACAAGAGGACAAGCCGGTCGAGATTATCTTACAACGTCAATCCGTCGCATCGGTCCTGCCCAAGGGCACAGTCAAGTCTTTATAAAATTCACCCAGCACGAGCGCCTCGGCCCATGGCTTGCGTATTAGCGCAGCTAGGTCGCCGTGGTGCTCGACTGTCCGCATAAGCCAGTCACATGAATCGCTATCCTCTCTGGAAATACCTCATCGTTTTAGCAGCCTTGCTCATCGGGCTGATCTACACACTACCCAACCTATTCGGCGAATCACCTGCTGTACAAGTAGCCGGCGCTAAATCGGTGGTTAAAGTAGATCTGGATACGCTCAAACGCATCGAATCCATTTTAGATGAACACGACATTCCAACCACAGGGATTTATTTCGAACAAAATGGCCCAGTGGGTACCGTACGTGTTCGTTTTGATTCCACTGATACCCAAATCAAAGCCAAAGATCTGCTCGAACATGTCCTCAATACCGATCCAGAGGACCCTAGCTACACCGTCGCCCTTAACCTTATGTCTGCATCACCTAATTGGTTGACAGACATTGGGGCATTACCCATGCATTTGGGTCTTGATTTGCGTGGTGGAGTGCATTTCTTGCTGGCTGTTGATATGGAGGGTGCGCTTAATACGCGCTATGATTCATTGGCTTCGGACCTACGCACACAGCTGCGAGATGCCAAAATCCCCTTTAAGCAAATCGAACGCGAGCGCCATAGCGTCCTGCTGACCTTTGATAACAGCGATCAACGTGACGAGGCACAAACCATCATTCGTCGTAATGACCGCGATCTAGAATTCACCCCCGATCCAGACGGTGCTGAGCTCATTGTGCAGCTCTCGCCGTTGGCCATCAATGAGGCCCAAACCAACGCGCTTAGCCAAAACATCAGCACGTTGCACAATCGTATTAATGAACTCGGGGTGGCCGAGCCCATCATTCAACAACAGGGCAATGACCGCATCGTAGTGCAGTTGCCGGGTGTCCAAGATGTCGCCAAGGCCAAAGAAATCCTGGGGCGCACAGCCACCCTGGAAATCCGCATGGTGGATGACTCTCCCGCTGCCATGAATGCTTTGTCCTCGGGCCGTGTCCCGTTTGGCCTCGAGCGCTATAGCGATCGCGAAGGTCACGAGCTACTGCTACGCCGCCAGGTGATCCTGACAGGTGAAAACCTCCAAGACGCCCAGCCTGGTCGTGATTCACAATCGCAACAACCCACCGTTAACCTGACCTTGGATCAAAAGGGCTCGCGTATCTTCCGCGATGTCACACGCAATAACATCAATAAGCGCATGGCCATCGTCCTGTTTGAGCAGGGCAAGGGCGAGGTCATCACTGCACCGGTGATTCGCAGTGAAATCCCCAGTGGGCAGGTGCAAATTTCCGGCAACATGGGCCCACAAGAGGCTGCTGATATTGCGCTGTTATTACGTGCTGGCTCATTGGCCGCACCGATGGAAATCATCGAAGAGCGCACTATTGGGCCCAGCTTGGGGGCTGCCAACATTGAACAGGGCTTTAACTCTACCTTGTATGGATTTATCGCTTTAGCGATTTTCATCATTGTTTACTACAACCTCTTTGGCATATTTTCCACGCTAGGATTGACCTTTAATATCTTGCTCTTGCTTGCTGTGCTATCGATGTTGCAAGCCACCCTGACTCTGCCAGGAATTGCAGCAATCGCTCTCACGCTGGGGATGGCTATTGATGCCAACGTCCTCATTAACGAGCGAATTCGCGAAGAGCTACGTAACGGGCTCAATCCACAACAAGCCATACATTTAGGCTTTGAACGCGCTTGGGCGACTATTTTTGACTCTAACTTGACCAGTCTGATTGTTGGTGTTGTGCTACTGGCTTTCGGTTCGGGCCCCGTACGCGGTTTTGCTGTCGTACATTGCATCGGTATTTTGACGTCGATGTTCTCTTCAGTCATCGGCGTACGTGCTATGGTCAACCTCTGGTACGGCCGACGTCGTCGTTTGCAAAAAATTTCCATCGGTCAAGTATGGAAATCGGAAAACGTTAAATAAGGGAAGCCATCATGGAGTTTTTTCGCATTAGCCGCACCATCCCTTTTATGCGCCATGTCAAGCTGCTCAACCTGATCAGCTTGGTGGCTTTCGTCTTGGCGATATTTTTTATCGCCACTCGTGGTTTTAATCTATCCATTGAATTTACGGGCGGGACAGTCATGGAGGTACAGTACCCCCAGGCCGCCCAAGTGGACGAGGTCCGCGAGGCGTTATCAGAGGTTGGGTATACGGATTTCCAGGTTCAAAACTTTGGAACCTCTCGCGATATCATGATCCGTTTACCTACTATTGATGGCACCGACACAGCGCAACAAAGCGAACAAGTCATGGGTGCACTCGAGGCACAAAGTCCCGATGTGAGTCTACAACGAGTTGAGTTTGTCGGGCCTCAGGTCGGCGAGGAGCTCGTTCAAAGTGGCTTGTTAGCATTATTATTCGTGGTCATCGGCATTATGGTCTACTTGGCCTTCCGTTTTGAATGGAAGCTCGCCATCGCGTGTGCTATTGCCAACATGCACGACGTGGTAATCATTTTAGGCTTTTTTGCGCTTTTTCAATGGGAATTCACGCTGGCGGTCTTGGCTGGGGTGCTGGCAGTATTAGGCTATTCAGTTAACGAGTCCGTGGTGATCATGGACCGTATTCGTGAAAACTTTCGTATCCAGCGCCGCATGCCTGTGGTAGAGACTGTTGATCTCTCGATCACACAAAACATTTCTCGCACCATCATTACACACGGTTCGACACAAATTATGGTGCTTTCCATGTTTTTCTTTGGGGGTCCCACCCTCAAGTATTTCTCTTTGGCACTGACCATCGGCATCTGGTTCGGGATTTACTCCTCGGTCTTCGTTGCATCGGGCGTTGCCCTCATGCTGGGCCTCAAACGCGAGGATCTCATTAAAAAGGTCATTTCCAAAGACGACGACCCCAGTGTGGTCGAGGTTGAAGAAGGCTAACCCTGCCAAACGATGGTGGGCAGCCACTCTTCGCGTTATAATATAGTTTTTGTTTGCCCCCGGGATCTACACCCGTAACGGCTAGTGATTATGAAACGTATAGAAATTTTAAAAGAGCCTTTAACACCTATCAGCCCTTCGGTAACTCCACAAGAGCGTCCCAAAAAAGTTGGGACCGGCCCTTCGCGAAAGCTCTACATCCGTACTTTTGGGTGTCAAATGAATGAGTACGACTCGGATAAAATGATTGACGTGCTCAACGAAGAGGGACCTGTCCAATTGACGGATAACCCTGAGGAAGCAGATATTATTCTTTTTAATACCTGCTCAGTACGCGAGAAGGCCCAAGAAAAAGTCTTTTCTGATTTGGGTCGTGTGCGTCATCTCAAAGAGGACAACCCCGACTTAGTTATTGGTGTAGGCGGCTGTGTAGCCAGCCAAGAAGGCCGAGCCATTGTGCAGCGCGCCCCTTTTGTAGATGTTGTTTTTGGCCCCCAGACCTTGCACCGTCTGCCCGAGCTGATCCAACAAAAAAATCGCTCTGGCCGTGCCCAAGTGGACATCAGCTTTCCCGAGATCGAAAAATTCGACAACCTGCCCCCTGCGCGTGTCGAAGGTCCAACCGCATTTGTTTCCATCATGGAAGGCTGCAGTAAATACTGTAGTTTTTGCGTCGTGCCCTACACACGGGGTCCCGAAATCTCACGCCCCTTTGAGGATATTCTTATTGAAATTGCCGACTTGGCTGACCAAGGCGTTAAAGAGGTCACCCTGCTGGGTCAAAATGTCAATGCCTACCGCGGCACTGTCGAGGGCAGCGACGGGATAGCCGACTTTGCGATGCTCTTAGAATACGTGCACGACATCCCAGGTATTGAACGCATTCGTTATACCACCTCGCACCCCAAGGAAATGACCACCCGACTCATCGAGGCTCATGGCAAGCTTGAAAAACTCGTACCCTTTTTGCATCTACCTGTCCAAGCAGGCAGTGACAAGGTATTGATGGCCATGAAACGTGGCTACACCTCGCTCGAGTTCAAATCTATCGCCCGCCGCTTATATGCTGCACGCCCCGAATTAACCTTGTCTTCTGATTTTATTGTTGGTTTTCCGGGTGAAACCGAAGAGGATTTCGAACAAACCATGCAACTCATACGCGATGTAGGGTTTGATCAATCATTTTCCTTTGTCTATTCTCGTCGTCCCGGCACGCCTGCAGCCGATCTGCCCGACGATACCCCGCACAAGGTCAAGCTCAAGCGCTTACACCGCCTGCAAGCTCTGGTTACCGAACAAGCCCGCGCCATTAGCGAGGCCATGGTAGGTACCACCCAAACAGTGCTCATCGAAGGGCCCTCAAAGCGCGATCCTAACGAGCTCATGGGGCGTACGGAAAATAACCGTGTCGTTAATTTCCCCGGACAATCCAGACTCATTGGCCAGCTTATTGATGTAAAAATCACCCAGGCCCGTACCAACTCTTTACGCGGAGAAGTTGTGACCACAGAAACCACCACCAAGGCATAATGCATGCATAATCAGCGCACTACCGTTCACCTCGAAGGGGATAACACCCACCTGGCTAACTTTTGTGGCCCCCTGGATGAAAACCTAGAACAAATAGGCCAAGCCTATGATGTTAATATCCGTCGCCGGGGCAGCCATGTCATGATCGAGGGGCTCCAATATGACAATGCAGCACAAGCCGTACAGTGGTTTCACCAGCGTGCCGTCCACAAAGCGCTTAGCATCGATGACATACAACTGGGCTTAGTCGAACTCAAAGCCCAACAACCTGAGCCCAATGGCAATAGCGGTGCTCCTCGCCAGCCGCATACGCGCAACAAAACCCAACCCCAACAGGTGCAGCTCAGCGATGAGGCCTTTCAACTGCGCACGCGCAAACGCGGCCTACGCCCCCGCACACCCAAGCAACATGAATACATGAGCCAAATCCTGTCTCATGACATTGCTTTTGGGTTAGGGCCGGCAGGTACCGGAAAAACCTTTTTAGCTGTGGCATGTGCCATTGATGCGCTTGAAAAGGAATCTGTTGAGCGCATCGTCCTGACACGACCTGCTGTCGAAGCAGGCGAGCGACTTGGTTTTTTACCGGGTGACCTTTCTCAAAAAGTAGACCCCTATTTGCGCCCTTTATACGATGCCCTCTATGACTTGATGGGGTTCGAGCGGGTACAACGCGCCTTTGAAAAACAAGTCATAGAAATCGCACCTTTGGCCTACATGCGTGGGCGCACACTCAACCATAGCTTTATTATCCTGGATGAAGCTCAAAACACCACCCCAGAACAAATGAAAATGTTTCTGACCCGAACAGGCTTTGGGAGTAAAGCAGTCATCACAGGAGACCCTTCACAAATAGACCTGCCCAAAGCTCAGCGTAGCGGGCTCATGCATGCAGTCTCGGTCCTAAAATCTGTCAAAGGGATTGCCATCACTGAATTGACCAGCAAAGATGTCGTCCGCCATCCCTTGGTTGCTCGCATCATTGATGCCTATGAAGACCACGACCCCAAACCCCACTAAATACTGTCAGGACAGCTTTGTCCTGACGGTGCTTGCGCTGATGAATAAAAACAACCAATAAATAACTGCCCAAAATTGACTGCTCCTACCCTTCCAAATCTTTCGCTCGATGTGCAATATGCGGTACCTTTTGATGAGGCTCCAAAGGCCCAAGTGCACCGCTGGGTTATAGCTTGTCTAGAGGTCCTCGCGCAGGACTATGAGCTGCCCTATACCGAGATCATTTTAACCTTACGGTTTTGTGATGCAGATGAATCGCGAGCGTTGAATTTTGAATATCGCCAACAAAACAAGCCCACAAATGTGCTAACCTTTGCTTACGGGGTTGAGCCCAGCAGTCAGAGCCTAAGTGCAGATATTTTAATCTGTGTTCCAGTGCTCCAAGACGAGGCCGCGGCGCAAAACAAACTACTCCAGAATCACACCGCTCACTTATGCGTACACGGTGTGTTGCATGCCATGGGGTTTGACCATATAAACGAGGACGAGGCGCTCGAGATGGAGGCCCTGGAAGCTAAAGTTTTACATCGCTTTAACATCAGCAATCCCTATACAATGAATTAAATGTGGCCTAACCTTTTTCGGGTTATGCTTTTGTTTTATATACGTCACCCTTGGGCTATGTCAGAGAATTCACCAGAACCTGAATCAGATAAACGAGGTTTATCTTTTTTAAAACGTTTATTCAATCTACGCAGCGAGCCTGCAGACCGTGAGGATATTAAAGCCATTTTACAGGCAGCCTTGGACCGCGGGGTCATTGATCATGAGGCTTACTCCATGATTAACGGGGCGCTGGATGTCTCTAGCAAAACAGCCAGCGACATTATGGTTCCCCGCTCACGCATTGACCTATTGGATATTAGCCGCCCCCTGTCCGAGCTTTTGCCCATCATTATTGAGACTGGGCGCTCGCGTTTCCCTGTCTACGAAGATGACCGAGATAACATCATTGGGATTTTGCTGGCCAAGGACTTATTACTCTCAATCGCTAATCCCAATATTGATCTGCGTCCGCTCGTTCGTCCAGCAGTGTTTATTCCGGAAACGAAAAGGCTCAACGTATTACTGCGTGAATTTCGCATGAGTCGCAATCACATTGCTGTGGTTATTGACGAGCACGGCGGTACCGCAGGGCTAGTCACCATGGAAGACGTACTCGAGCAAATCGTCGGTGACATCGAAGACGAATTTGACGATGAAGCCGAACAAACTATTTTCCAAGCCGGCCACAATAGCTGGCGTGTCATGGCATTAACCAATATCTGCGACTTTAACGAGGCATTTGGTACTTCATTGCCAGATGATGAATACGACACCATAGGTGGTTGGCTCGCTGCTGAACGCGGACAAATCCCAAAGCGCGGCGACATTTTCCCCCTCGAAGGCGGAATCAGCATCACCGTCGTACGCGCTGACCCTAAAAGGGCGCTTTGGTTACATGTACAACGTGATGCTGCTCCAGACGCCCAGCCTATTCAAGCCACCACAAATAATTAATCCTCACTGGCCCGCTTTACCGGGCCTTTATATTGTATGAGCCAACTGCGTCGCTACTCCGCCCTATTGTTTTTCTTTTTCCTGGGCGCCCTACACAGCCTTAGCTTTGCTGCCCAGCCGCTACCTACAGCGGTTTTGCCCTATGTACAGCTCATCACGCTGACAATCCTCATTTATCAACTGAATACTCGCCCAACAGCCCGAGCCCGCTTGGCGCCAGCATTTTTCTTTGCTTTTGGGAATTTCATGTTGGGCTTGTATTGGCTATTCATCAGTCTACATACTTATGGTGAACTGCCTGCATCGCTCTCCCTCGTAGCAGTCGTCTTGTTCAACGCCCTGCTTAGCCTTATTTACGTACTCGTAGCCCTGTGCCATGCCTGGATTTTGCCGCAGAAAGAATTGCGCAGCAGCGCCCAAGCAATAGCCAATATATTACTTTGGGCTAGCCTATGGACACTTTTTGAATGGTTACGTGGAAACCTCTTTACCGGCTTTCCCTGGTTAAATATAGGCTATGCCCATATAGACGGGGCGCTCGCTGGCTGGGCAATAGTTACCGGTGCCTACGGGGTCACCTGGATGGCTGTGTTCACAGCTGCTGCTCTGGCTTGTTTTTTCCAGTTACACCGTCGACCGGTCAGCACGGAAAACGAATCACAAAAAAATCCTTGGCGAGCCTCGATAGTCTTGATTCTGGCCTTTGTTTTGAATATCCTTGGCCTTTTCCTACACGGGATCCATTGGTCTACGCCCACTGGCGATCCATTCTTTGTGCGCCTGACACAAGGCAATGTCCCTCAATCAATGAAATTCGACCCAGAGCGATTTGAAGCAGGCATACAAACCTATTACGAGCTCACGGCATTGGCACCCAAAGACACTGAAGCCCAACCCTCAGTAATTATCCTGCCCGAAACAGTCATCCCGGTATTCCAAGATCGATTGCCTGCAAACTTTTGGCAACAATGGGTTGATCTGGCACGCCAACAAAATGCAGTCCTGCTAATGGGACTCCCTCTTTATGACCCCGACAACGGCGAATACACCAACAGCGTGGTTTCCATTGACGCAGACACCACAGCTTTAGACATCATGCAATTGAAACTAGCACACCGTTATGACAAACATCACCTGGTTCCCTTTGGTGAATTCATACCAGCAGGCTTTGGCTGGTTTATTGACATGATGAATATGCCCCTGGGCAACTTTCAACGCGGTACAACCACACAGCCCCCATTTGATATAGCAGAACAACGCATCGCCCCTGATATTTGCTATGAAGACGTTTTTGGCGAAGAAATCATCCGTAGTGTACGTACGCAACCCAATAGCCCAGGGGCAACTATGCTCGTCAACATTAGCAATTTGGGCTGGTTTGGCGACACCTGGGCACTACGACAACACCTGCAAATATCGCGTATGCGGGCATTAGAAACCGCACGGCCCATGATCCGATCGACCAACACCGGCATCACTGCCGTCATCGACCCAGATGCAGTTGTGCGCGCCATGCTCCCCCAAAACACCATTGGCGTACTCGATGTTGAGGTCCAAGGCCACGAAGGACTCACACCCTACGTACGTTGGGGCAACTACAGTATTTTGACACTCAGCCTATTATGTATCCTGGGCCTGGGCATAAGTAGGAAACGCTGGGCATAACACCAACACAACTTAGCCAAAAGCACTTTAAACAGATTTGCTATTTGTTGATAAAAAACATCAGTTCATAGGCCCGTCGACAGATCATTGGCTAAAGCCCCTAAAAACCAGTACACTTTCTTTTCTTTTGGGAAAGCACCTGCAAAAACCCAATAAATATTGGTTGTTTTGCGGCATTGCAACAACGGTCCTATCTCTGACTTGCAACTTTTCCAAAAAACAGTCATAATAATTTTTTTGGTTGGGATGGCACGGATGCCATAATAACCAAAACAGCGTGGGGGTATAGCTCAGCTGGGAGAGCGCTTGCATGGCATGCAAGAGGTCAGCGGTTCGATCCCGCTTACCTCCACCACTAAAACTAAAATTGCTTGACAGGTTCTTTTAGTTTTGTTACTATATTTTTTTTCCTTGGTCCCCATCGTCTAGAGGCCTAGGACACCGCCCTTTCACGGCGGCAGCCGGGGTTCGAATCCCCGTGGGGACGCCATAGGAGCGGTAGTTCAGTTGGTTAGAATACCGGCCTGTCACGCCGGGGGTCGC
>DATGTW010000176.1:0-3504 GCA_035301625.1 Paenalcaligenes sp. | reverse complement strand
GCCTCCCAGACGACCTCGCCCAAGGCCTCCATGATACGGTGCTGGGCCTCGTGCTCATCACAACGCTTGAGTAACCCCTGATAAGCTAATCGAATGCCCGGTGGCTGGTCCACAGATAGCTGTTCTTGGATGGCCAGATGCATCGACATATGCAGAAAAGGATTGGTTTGTCCCTTTTCAATAGTGAAATCGTGTTGGATGGCATCGGGCTGTGAAAGCAGTTCTTGATATTCGGGATGCCAGGAAATAATATCAGCAGCCATTTGCTCCATTGGAGTCAATACTTGTTGGTTACGCTGCTTTTTCCAGGTCTCGATAAAGAACTGTCGGACTTGTTCGCGTGAGGGACTAAACATACATTAAAGGATCTAAAGAATCATCACATAAGTCAATGAACGGGGCCAGCCCGTAAATTTAGGGTTTTTAGTGTTTGAGCATTCAATTATGCCTGATTTATGAGCTTAATTGGCCTTATCTTGAGCTAAAACAAGCTCATAATGGCCTAAAATAAGCCTAGCTTGCTATTTTCTCTTTCCGTTTTAGCGGTTTTTAGCTACACTCTTATACAAGACTTCAGACACAAAAGCAGGCTTAACCAGCCGTGCTTTATTTTCGTATTCATTTTCGCAGCACTTTTGGAGCGTTCATGTCTTACCAGCATATTAAAGTCCCTGCCGAGGGCCAAAAGATTACGGTCAACGCCGATGATTCTCTCAATGTCCCCGATAATCCTATTATCCCCTATATCGAGGGCGACGGTATCGGTGTCGATATCACACCTGTAATGCAAAAGGTGGTTGACGCTGCAGTCGAAAAAGCATACGGTGGCAAGCGCAAAATTAACTGGATGGAGGTCTACGCTGGGGAAAAATCCCTCAAGGTCTACGGCCCTGACGTATGGCTGCCCGAGGAAACCCTTGAGGCTGTTCAAGATTACGTCGTGTCCATCAAAGGCCCACTGACCACACCCGTTGGTGGTGGCATTCGCTCGCTCAACGTGGCACTGCGTCAGCAACTCGACCTATATGTCTGCTTGCGTCCCGTACGCTATTTTAAAGGCACCCCCTCACCAGTTCGCGAGCCTGAAAAAATTGACATGGCTATCTTCCGCGAGAACTCCGAGGACATCTATGCAGGGGTCGAGTTCGAGGCTCAAAGCCCCGAAGCAAAAAAGCTCATTGATTTCTTGCGCAACGAGCTCAGCGTTGACAAAATCCGCTTTCCCGAGACCTCTGGGATCGGTGTCAAGCCTGTCTCTAGCGAAGGGACCAAACGCCTCGTGCGCAAAGCTATTCAGTACGCCATTGACAATGACCGCTCATCGGTCACCTTGGTGCACAAGGGCAATATCATGAAATTCACCGAGGGTGCGTTCCGTGATTGGGGCTATGAGTTAGCCAGAGAGGAATTTGGCGCTGAACTCATCGACGGCGGTCCTTGGTGCAAATTTAAAAACCCCAAGACCGGCCGCGAGATTGTTATCAAGGATTCCATTGCTGATGCCTTCTTGCAGCAAATCCTCTTGCGTCCCGCCGAGTATGATGTCATCGCTACCCTGAATCTAAATGGTGACTACGTTTCTGACGCCTTGGCTGCCCAGGTGGGGGGTATCGGTATTGCTCCTGGTGCTAACCTCTCTGATGCAGTCGGTATGTTCGAGGCTACCCACGGTACCGCGCCCAAGTACGCTGGCAAAGACTACGTTAACCCCGGTTCGTTGATCTTGTCCGCTGAAATGATGCTGCGTCATATGGGTTGGGTCGAGGCCGCTGATCTCATCATCAGCAGCATGGAAAAAGCCATCCTGTCCAAGCGTGTGACCTATGACTTTGCTCGCCTCATGGAAGGTGCACATCAGGTTTCCTGCTCGGGCTTTGGTGATGTCATGATCGAAAACATGTAATGACGCCTACAGAAAACTGTTAAAGGCTACAAGCCCGCATAGTCATTGGCTATGCGGGTTTTTTGTTTGGCCGAGGGCTTATGTTTTTGTATTGTGATATTTGGCGGTAGTGACAAATCCGCACTGCAGGCTGATATTAAGCGGGCTAGCGCAATGCTTGACTACGGATGCGCCAATCATTCAGAGCAATGCACGCTTTGGTGCGTTGTGCTTGCTCGAGTAAAGCCGCGCCAGGGCTGTCAGTGGGCTGTAAATGACCTTCAGACCACTTTAAAAAAACAGGGTCCAGCGGATGGGTAATAGCACCTGCGGCGCTAATGCTTAACCCTCGATTATTAAGAGATTGTTGCCCCAGTTCTTCGTTATAGGTGAGTGCTGTAGGTGTGTGATCCGCACTTGGGTCAAAGAGATTTCTACCCGCACTGCTAGGCACAATGGCGCCAGATAAAGTGTGTGCCCAAAGGGTGGGGAAAATATCCTGGTGACTGGTCCACTGTTGGCGCGAGATCTCATCATAATGTGCATTACGATAAGCCTCGGGGATATAAAACCAGACGGGTACGCCATGCCTTAAATGCAATTGGCTGCTGTCTGAATAGTTAAATACAGAGCGGTTCGGGTGATCGCCAGTGGCAGCAATCACCGTTTCTGCCAATAAACCGGACTCTTCGAGTCCATTCAGAAAGCCACCCAACGCATCACTGGCGTACTGATAAGTTTCTAAAATAGAGCGTGTGGTGTCTTGATCGCTAACCGCATCACTCTGAATGTTTTCTAAATCAAGTGATAAAGGCTGGTAGTCGCTAGGTACCCGATGTGGTGGATGATTGGTCACCGAAAGTAAAAACAGGGCGATCTTTTCGTCATTAGCTCGGGCTGTTTCTAGTAACTCCTGGGCGTATTGAAACATCCACTCGTCATCGACGCCCCAGGTATGGGTTTCTGCCTGTGGGTACCTCTCTTTGATAGAGACTGCATCATGGATTTCATCAAAACCTTGTCGCAGTAAAGTAGGATCCAACTGACGCCAACCCCGAGGTCCTGCAGTCAAAAAGACAGTTTTATAGCCCTGTTTTTTGTAGGGCAAAATGCGACTGGTGTTATACGCCTTATAGCCGTGGCTACTTTGCATGAGTGGTGAAATAGGGGTGTCTAGCAACAGGGCTTCCAGGCTGGAATAAGTACCATTTTGACTGGCTAAAGCATGGGGGAAATGTACCCCTTTTTGATAAAGCCACGGACGCAAACGGCCCAGTAGATCGGTGCGCTTTGGATCATCGTAATCCAACAAATGGCTGCCCCAACTCTCCATTAGAGCAAAGACGATTTGTGGTGGGTGTTGAGCCACCGCCGAGTGATCGGGCAAAACCGTAAATAAGATACCATCGGTGGGTTTGCTGGCATCGGTGTCCAGACCGCATTCCAGTGCGGCTGTTTGCCAGTGTTCAAAACCTGCGCGTTGCAAAGCGATATTAGGGTCATCGCCGATATTGTCTTGGCGGCGCTCTTTGTGGGCCAGATAAAGTGCATGAGCTCCGCTAGGGACCAATTGATTTAAAAAACTATATTTAGAAATGTTGATGTGCTGCGTACGTAATGGA
>DATGTW010000175.1:0-8279 GCA_035301625.1 Paenalcaligenes sp. | reverse complement strand
AGTCGACAAACCTGTGCCCAACACTACAAATCGGGGCGCACAATGCGCTTTAATGGTGTCTATTTCGTTAGCAGTCATGCGCGCATTAACAGGCACTGACCAAGCATCAAGTACACTGCATGCCAGCACGGCAATCAGCTGCGCAGCGCCCCCTTCGCCCACGATCAACACTCGATCGCCTGCCTGCAGACCCTGTGCTTGAAATTGCGTGGCCATGGTCTGCGTGGCCTTTGCCAACTGCTGATAAGTCCAGCTGCCCTCATCGGTCATGATGGCAATATGATTGGCCAGCATGGGTAAATGCTGGGTCACCATGTGATGAATACGAAAATGCTCATCGGTAATGCGTGTTGTCATATGCCTTCAAATATTTGATGAATCTAATTTTGATTATATGGATGGGGTTTCCCGTCCTCCATCACATATGCGTTTTTTAAACACGCTAAAATTTGGCCCTCTGTGTTGCTTTTTTCTCACCGTAAAAACCCTAGGATCAGCCCCCTAAAAATGAGGAAAAGACCAGTCCTGAGCGCTTTTGAGCACTGTTTCAATCCATACAATTTATATTTTTAATAGACGTATTTCGTATGGGGATATTTGCAAATAAGCACTATATAGGCTTATTATTTAGACAACCAACACTAAATGTAGTGGTGTTGAGCATCTCAAGTATTTTCTAAGTTGCACCGCTAAATCGCTGTATAGATGCGGTTTTAGCGCACTAAAACAAAAAACATCCTTTTCACTTTCGTACGGCGCATCAACTCTGCTTTTGCCAGGTCATCCTGTGTCTGCGCCGGTTTAAGTGCCCTCAAATTAACAGTCATAGTCAAAGTCAGGGTCATATGAAATACAAAAGCCAGATAGAAACGCCAACAGATTCGTATGTTGCCCGCTATCCCTGGGCAACCGAGATGGCCATCGGCCAACAAGACATCTATTGGACCGCCGAAGAGCTCGGCGTCGAAGAAGACGAAATGGATTTCAAGCACAACCTCAATGAGGCTGAACTGCAGGGGGTCATTACTGCGCAGTCCATTTTGACCCAATACGAGCTCATGCTCGGGGGTGAAAATCTCTGGGGTGGCAAAATCGGTCGCATGTTTCCACGCCCCGAGATCGCCCGCATGTGCGCCAAATTTACCGATGTCGAGCTCCACGTACACGCGCCTTTCTACGATATCGGCAACGTCGTCATGGGCAACTCTACTGACGAGTTCTACACCCAGTGGAAAAAAGACCCTGTCTTGGCCGAGCGCATCGCATTTATTGACCACTATGCTGAGGGCGATTGCCCCCTCGAGGTGACCGCTGCATTGGCACTGCTCGAAGGCGTTGTACTGTATTCGGCATTTGGTTTTTTTAAAGGCTTTAACAGCCGTGGGTTTAATCTCATTCCCCACTTTGTGTCTGGTATTGATGCTTCAGCCAAAGACGAAAACTTCCACTCCATCGCTTCGAGCTTTCTGCACAACGAGTGCAAGCACGAGCGTCGCGCTCTGGGCAACCACACTGACGAGGAAGACGAACGCCTGCGCGAGACCATTTGGAAGATGGCTGAAACCCTTTATCTGCATGAAAGCCGCATCATCGACCTGATGTTCGAAATCCCCGGCAACCGTGTCGTCACCGAAGATGAGTTACGAGAGTTCGTACGCGACCGTGTCAATATCGTTCTCGAGCGCCTCGAGATGCCCAAGATGTTTGACCAAGAGCCCGGGCTGATTTCCAGCTGGTTCTACAACCAGCTCAACACCGTCAAAGTGCCCGACTTTTTTG
Source organism: Paenalcaligenes sp. (assembly GCA_035301625.1). GTDB lineage: Bacteria > Pseudomonadota > Gammaproteobacteria > Burkholderiales > Burkholderiaceae_B > Paenalcaligenes. The sequence continues at coordinate 6,500 of DATGTW010000175.1, read as the reverse complement.
CCGGTACGCAGATTCAATATCGTCGCAATTGGGACCGTTTCAAACTAACATTCAGACCAGAGGTGGAAAATGTCATTTAGGCAATCCGGGATCAGCGAAGAGCGCATCGAAATGTTCGAGCGCCTGAGCGCTGAACGCAAAGAACTACAAGAACGCGGTTGGTTGCCGTCCTGGTATATCACTCAGGGCTGGCAGCTGTTCAAGGAAAATTACCAGTACCAAGATGAGCAGGCTCTATTAGGCCGTCATCGCACGGTAGCACGCACCCTCGCACAATACATGGTGGGCGAGGAAGAAAAATGGGAAGAGCTTTTCTTCCGCGAGCTCTGGGACGGTATTCTTTCCCCTGCTACACCCGCATTGTCCAATACCGGCACCAATCGTGGCATGAACGTGTCCTGCTCGGGGCAGTTCGTGGGCGATAGCGTTGAATCCTTTTACGATGGTCTGCGCGAAATGGCACTGCTGTCCAAAAACGGTTTTGGGACCAGCGCTGACTTTAGTAGCATCCGCCCCCGCGGTGCACCCATCAGCGTTGGTGGCAAGGCCAGTGGCCCTGTGCCCGTGATGGAAGACTACTTTACCTGCGCCTCCAAGATCAGCCAGGGGGGTAACCGCCGTGGTGCCGTTGCTGGCTACCTGAATATCGAGCACCCCGACTGGGACGAGGCCGTCGACATGCTCATGCGTGACCCCGATGGCAAGAACTTTGGCTGGACCGTACAGGACAGCTTTATCGAGGCTCTACGCAGCGGTGATGCCGAAGCCAGCCGTCGTTTTTCACGTGCTCTATACGTCAAACTGGTCACTGGTAAAGGCTATTTCTTCTTTGTTGACAAGGCCAATCGTCAGCGCCCCCAGATGTACAAAGACCTGGGCCTGGACATCAAGGCCACCAACCTGTGCACCGAAATCATGCTGCATAGCTCCGAGGAATACACCTACTCGTGCATTTTGGCATCGATGAACTTGGTCCACTGGGATCGCATCCAGAATTCTGATTCGGTGTTTATCGCCACTGTTTTCCTGGATTGCCTCTGCCAAGATTTCATCAAAAACAGTGCCGGCGTCCCCGGTCTGGAAAAGGTCCGCGAGTTTACCGCCAAAGGCCGTGCTATTGGTCTGGGCGCCATGGGCTTTCATACCTATTTACAATCCAAGGGAATCCCCTACAGCAGCCTCGAAGCACAGTTCTTGTCCACCAAAATGGCCAAGCACATTCATGATGAGTCCCTACGTGCTTCGCAATGGTTGGCTCAAAAATTCGGTGAGCCCGAGTGGTGCAAAGGCTATGGCGTACGCAACACCCACCGTGTCGCCTACGCACCCACCAAGTCCACCGCCCTGCTGATGGGGGGTGTCAGCGAATCCTGGTCACCCGATGCAGGCATGGTCTATGACATGGCCTCTGCCGTGGGCGAGCTACGCCGCATCCCGCCTGTCTTTTACGAGACAATGAAGGCCAAAGGCGTCTACAGTGAGGCCACCGTCAGCGATGTCATTAACAACGTAGGCAGTGTGCAGCATGTGGATTGGCTCACGCCCGATGAAAAGCAAGTCTTCCTGAACGCCTACGAGGTCGACCAACGCGCCATCCTGCGCCACGCTTCACTGCGTCAGCCCTATACTTGCCAGGGACAATCCCTGAACTTCTTTGTGGCTGACGAGGGCTCTGAGGATCTAATCGCCGAGCTCATGACTGCAGCCTTTCTGGATGAAAACATCCTCAGTCAATACTACTTTTACTCCAAGAGTGGTGTGGTGGTCGCTGACGAATGTCTGTCTTGCGCCGCCTAAGTCACACGGACCGACTCAGGTCCCATTGACTCCCCGAGCCGCTTTCCCATCCTGCGGCCCAGCTCCTCTGATGACGCCCTGCTTTTGCGCAGGGCGTTTTCATTTCATTGCTACTGCATCACTGTTTCACTGCTGCTGCATCATTATTTCATCGCTGTACCGTTACCGCTGCATTGCTGCATCGTTGCTGTGTTGTTGCTGTGTCTCTGTTGTTGCATTGAGCAGATATTTTTCCCGCTCTGTCCGTCTATTTTCTTCTTGACAAAAATACCGCTATCGCCTTAGATCAAATTAGGCGTTGCAGCTGTATTCTTAGGCCATTGAACGCTTTAAAATAATAATAATTTCATCATCCCAAAAGGAGACAACCCATGAAAATTACCGATCTAAAACAGTACGGTATCGATGTCGCTTTTCCTTTCAAGAAAAGATATGACAACTACATCGGCGGTCAATGGGTACCCCCCGTTAACGGCGAGTACTTTGAAAACATTTCTCCCATCACGGGCGAGGCTTTTTGCGAGGTGCCCCGCTCGGGCCCAGAGGACATTGAAAAAGCACTGGATGCCGCCCATGCCGTAGAACAGCAATGGGCCAGCACGCCCATCGCCGAGCGCGCCAACCTCTTGCTACGCATCGCAAAACGAATCGATGATAACCACGAGCTACTGGCCGTCGCCGAGAGCATCGACAATGGCAAAGCACTGCGGGAAACCCGTGCCGCTGATATTCCCTTGGCTGCTGATCATTTCCGTTATTTTGCTGGCTGCATCCGTGCCCAAGAGGGGGGCATTTCGGAAATTGACGGCAAGCATGTAGCCTACCATTACCATGAGCCCATCGGGGTCGTAGGACAAATCATCCCCTGGAATTTTCCCATCCTGATGGCCGCCTGGAAGCTCGCCCCTGCACTGGCCGCTGGCTGCCCAGTGGTGATGAAACCCGCCGAACAAACCCCTGCTTCAGTACTGCTTTTTATGGAAATCATTGGTGATCTGCTCCCTGCCGGCGTGGTAAATATCGTCAACGGCTACGGTGCAGAGGCCGGCCAGGCCCTGGCATCCAACCCACGCATCGCTAAAGTAGCATTCACGGGCTCAACCCCGGTGGGCAAGCTCATCTTGCATCAGGCTGCGGATAACCTCATTCCCGCCACGGTCGAGCTCGGTGGCAAGAGTCCCAACATTTATTTTGCGGATGTACTCGAAAAGGACGATGCATTTTTGGAAAAAGCCGTCGAAGGCTTGGCCATGTTTGCCCTCAATCAGGGCGAAGTCTGCACCTGCCCCTCTCGTATCCTCATCCAGGAATCCGTCTACGATCAACTCATTGAAAAAGCCATTGCCCGAGTAGAAAAAATCCGCACTGGCAACCCGCTGCGCGCAGATACCATGATCGGTGCTCAGGTCTCTCAGGAACAGTTTGATCGCATCATGGGCTATCTCGATCTGGGTCGCGAGGAAGGCGCTACCTGCCTGACCGGGGGCGAACGCTATACCCCCGAAGAAGGACTGGATCAGGGGTTTTATATTCAGCCCACTATGTTGCTGGGCAAAAACGATATGCGGGTCTTCCAAGAGGAAATCTTTGGGCCTGTGGCCTCGGTCGCCACCTTTAAGGACAAGGACGAGGCATTAGAAATTGCCAATGACACCATTTATGGTTTGGGTGCGGGCGTTTGGACTCGCAACGGCACCACTGCCTATGAAATGGGTCGGGGCATTAAAGCCGGTCGTGTCTGGACCAACTGCTTTCACGTCTATCCAGCACATGCGGCCTTTGGGGGCTACAAGCAGTCTGGCATCGGCCGCGAGACACACAAAATGGCGCTGGCTAACTATCAACAAACCAAATGTGTGCTTGTGAGCTACGACGATCAGCCCATGGGCCTTTTCTAAGCCATCGTTTTTAACCTTTGTATGGGCGCCTCGATACGGGGTGTCCATACACGGCCGTATTGACCTTATTTCACCTACTGACTCTCATGACCGATCTTTCTCAGTATCGCAATCTGCCCCAAATGCTCTTGGCTGCCCGTGAAGCCTTGATGAAACACTTTCGCCCCCTGATTCGCTCTTTTGATCTGACCGACCAACAATGGCGTGTACTGCGCATCGTGTACGAAGAACAAGCCATCGAGCCCCGAATATTATGCGAACAATGCCAAATCGTCAGTGCCAGCATGGCGGGCATACTCACCCGCATGGAAGAGCGCGCACTCATCCGGCGCGCTCCTTTCCCCGGTGACCAACGTCGGGCCTTGGTCAAAATCACCCCCAAGGGACAACACATCGCCGAACAACTCGGCCCACTAATTACTGAACAATACCGTCGCGTTGAGCAAGCTTTGGGCAAAAAACAGCTACAATTGTTTATCGACACTGTGGAAGATTTTGTCGCAGCGGAGAAAAACACCACTATTGAATCGGTGTCTCTGCCCCCAGATCATTCTAAATAAGGTTGTAAACGATGAATTTAGCAATCCTGATTGCCCTGCTCGCCCTGATAGGCATTGTGTATGGTTTGGCTACTGGTTTCAGGGACGCAGCCAACCCCGAGGGTGCAGCCCCAAAAAAACAATTGGCTCCCGAGGCCGCCCGCGAGCGCAAACAGCGTGGCAAGCGCACTTTTTGGGGTTCAATTGTGGTCTTTATTTTGGTGGCACTTTGGTATGGCTTTATTTATGAAAGCCCCAAAGACATAGAAAAACGCGTGGCTCAGGAGCGCACCGAGACCTGCGAAGACATTTTGGCTGCTTATAATGCCGCCCAAAACTTTGTAGGCAATTTCGTACCGGGTGCCGAGTTTCCTATCATCCCGGAAAAAGAAAGCTCTAAAGTCATCCAACCTTGTGAATTTGAAATCCACGCCACCGTATTTGAACGCAGCGCCCAAGGTGAAACCAAAGAGCCTTTTACCGCCTGGCTTAGCTATGATGGCGAGGACGACCGTTGGGATCTGCAAAAACTGATCATTGGCGACAAGGAATACAGCCCCAACAGCGGCAATCAGGACAACAGCGCCCAAGGCAAAAACAGTGAACAAGGCACCGAACAGCCCGAACCACGTCTGCCCGGTTTAGGTCGTTAATATCTTAGCAGCCCTCTTTAGGTGGCTGGATTAAAGGCGCCTAAATACAGCTGCGCCTTCGATTAGCGCCCTGCTTTAAAGCAAGAGCTTTTAAAAATACCAAGGTTGGATGCGATCCAGCACCGCCTGGATCAGGCTATAGGCCGTCAAGGCCGAGGTCTTGGGGTTATCGGGTAGTGTCCGCCCCTGCACCTCGAATTGCAGTTGTCCAAAGCCGCCCTGGGCCTCTATGCGATGCTGGTTATGTTGGGCGTGTGGATCTGCAATGAGCTGCACCTGGGTTTTCTCAAAGCCCATTCCAGCCAAGGCAATCGTTGCAGCAACATTGGCATTTTGGGGGTATTGTTGAGCGGCCTCGCGGGCAGTGCCCTCAAAGAACACGGTGGCCTCTGGTAGGTTGTGTAGATCCAGCACGGTTTCCGCGGGGGTACCTAGCCAGGCCAGTGCAGGTTTAATGCCCTGATAACGGACTTCAGTCAGACCACTGTGGCGTGCCGCCGCTAATGCATCGATAGCACCGACGGCCCCAGCCACAAACTGCATCCGCCCACCGCCTAATCGACTGGCCTGCTCGAGCTCGGTAAATAACCCCTCGTGGGCACAGGCCCCCACCGAGCACACCACCACTGAACTGCCCTGCGCCAGGGCCGGTACCACATGCATTTCCAAAGCCGCATGGCCCGCGCATTCAACCAACACATCCAGTGTATCGTAGTGGCCCTGCAGATCACTGCTGACTTGGGCCTGCAGCCCCAAACGCTGCAGCAAAGCCTCGACCCGCGCGATAGAGCGCTGGGGCACGACCACCCGCTGCACCTGCAAACGGGGCTGCCCCGGCGCCGGATCATGCCCGGCCAAATACTCTAACAACACCGTGCCAATGGCACCGCAACCAATCAAACCCAAACGAACCACCGGGCTCATCGTTACTCCTCGCCTACGCTACCAAAACCACCGCCCCCGGGTGTATGAATCACAAAGACATCCCCCGGCTGCATCTCGGCCGAGCCAGTAGCCGCCAAATCCACACGGCTGCCGTCTTTACGTAACACGTAGTTTACCCCAGGCGAGGCACTTTCACCGCCCTCCAGACCAAACGGAGGCAAGCGGCGTCGGTTGGCCAAAATAGCCGCCGTCATGGGCTCTAAAAAGCGTAGCTTGCGGGTAGCCCCATTCCCCCCCTGCATACGCCCCCGACCCCCACTGTTCGCACGGACTGAAAACTCTTCCAGCAAAACCGGATAACGCCACTCCAGAACCTCGGGATCAGTCAGACGCGAATTGGTCATGTGGGTCTGCACCACATCAGTGCCATGAAAATAACGTTTACTGCCATCTGCACGATATTCAAAACCCGCCCCTGAGCCCCCCGCAATAGTTTCATAGTATTGATGGTTCTCATTGCCAAAAGTAAAGTTGTTCATGGTCCCCTGAGCCGCTGCCATCACCCCCAACGCACCGTATAACGCATCGGTGATGCACTGCGAGGTTTCCACATTACCGGCCACCGTCGCTGCCGGATAATGAGGATTAAGCATACAACCCTCGGGGATGATGACCTCAAGCGGTTTGAGACATCCCGCATTCATGGGGATTTCATCATTAACCAGGGT
>DATGTW010000174.1:0-2350 GCA_035301625.1 Paenalcaligenes sp. | reverse complement strand
CCGAAGGCAAAGAGGTACTTGATCAGGTCGCCGACGAAGTTCGCACCATGGATCTCGAGGCAATCATTGCCACCGGTTATACCGACTCCACAGGTCCTGAGGCTTATAACCTCAAACTTTCTGAGCGTCGTGCCCAGTCAGTTAAAGACTATCTCGTAGAACGAGGCGTTCCCACCAATTTGGTCTACACCGAAGGAAAAGGTATGGCTGACCCAATCGCATCCAATGCGACCCGTGAAGGCCGTGCACTTAACCGTCGCGTAGAGATCGAAATTGTAGGGATTCGCGAAGAATAATCGCACCGCACACGAACCTGCGCATAAAACGCTACAATAAAGGCTCCACTATCGTGGGGCCTTTTCTATTTGCAAGACAAAGAGTGTGCCATGACAACAAACAGTAGCTCAACCACTACCCGCATCAATGTTGATCCCGCGGAAATTGAAAAGTTCAGTGCGCTTGCCACGCGCTGGTGGGACCCGGATAGCGAATTTAAACCGCTGCACGAAATCAATCCCCTACGCCTCAATTGGATCTTGGAGCAGGTAGGCAGCCTACAAGATAAAAAAGTCCTGGATGTCGGCTGTGGAGGCGGCATTCTTTCTGAAAGCATGGCCCAACAAGGTGCCGATGTAACCGGCATTGACCTGGCGATGCGTTCTCTCAAAATCGCTCGTTTGCACAGCCTCGAAAGTGGTGTTTCGGTCGAATACCATCATAGCAGTGCCGAAGAATTTGCTGCTCAGCATCCTGAAAAGTTCGATGTCATTACCTGCATGGAAATGCTCGAACACGTCCCAAACCCAGCATCGGTGGTCAGCGCTTGTGCTCAACTGGTAAAACCAGGCGGGTGGGTCTTCTTTTCCACACTCAACCGCAATCCTAAAAGCTTTCTTTTTGCCATCATTGGTGCTGAATACGTGTTGAACTTACTTCCTCGCGGTACACACCATTACGAATCCTTTATCAAACCCAGCGAGCTCGCTCGTGCGGCACGGCAGGCCGATCTCAAGATACAAAAAATAAACGGGCTATCTTATAACCCGCTAAACAAAATATACTCCATCACTGACGACAGCTCAGTGAATTATTTGATGGCCACCACCAAAACCCCAACCCTTATTCGTTAAACCATGAAAAAACTCGTTTTATTTGATTTTGATGGCACCGTGGCAGATTCCGCCCCTGACCTAGCTAACAGTGCAAACACCCTGCGTACTGAACGCGGCATGGATCCCCTCAGCGTGGACTATTTGCGCCCCTATGCCTCGATGGGTGCTCGAGGCTTGATTTGGGCGACCTTGGGGCTAAAAACTGATGACCGTGATTACGACAAAGTGCGTGATCAGTTCTTGCGTCACTACGAGCAAAACCTAGACGTAGACACGGTACTGTTTGATGGTATGGGTGCGTTATTACAACGCCTCACACAAAATAATATCCCATGGGGAATTGTCACCAACAAGGCAGAATATCTGACCCGCCCTATTATGAAGCATCTGGACATCAGTAACGATTGTGCCGTGCTCGTTGGCGGTGACTCTACCCCTTATTTAAAACCTCATCCGGCTGCTCTTTTTCGGGCTGCAAAGCTTTTTGATATCCCCTGCGAGCAATGCATTTATGTCGGTGATGATGAGCGCGATATTGTCGCTGCCCAGGTCGCCAATATGGCGTCAGTGGTCGCAGCTTATGGCTATTGTCAATTTGATCCTGCCAGCAAAGACTGGGGTGCAGATGCTATTGCTAACCATCCCGATGAGATTTTTGCCATCGTCGAGCACTGGATTAATGCGCTACACCCACGCACCACAAAGGTCGCTTAGGCTTGACAGTTTACAGTTTTATATTTAGAATAGAGCTCGCTGGCACGGTCTATTCGGCTCGGTAGGTCTATCTACCCTCTTATAAATTGTGTTAGCTACTCGCAAAGCTTTAGGCTTTGCCATGGCGGGGCCGACCTGGCTTCGACGTGGGTCACAAAGCAGAGCAGGGCATGTCGAGCACCAGTTCGCTCGTAAAACCACTGGACAACTTATAAACGCCAACGATGAGCGTTTCGCTTTAGCTGCTTAAAAACCAGTTGTAAAGCCGTTGCACTAGCTTGTCTTTGGGCTAGGTCAGGTTTACCTGATAGCAACGTCATATTGCAAAGACTCGGCAACGCCTAGGCTACGTAGGCGACGCTTAAATCTTAGTGGCTCGCTGTTGATTTGGCCAGTTGGCCGGCATGGTCAGCAGTTAAAACTAAAAATAGGTCGACTAAACATGTAGAACTGCCTGTGGAGGGCTTGCGGACGGGGGTTCAATTCCCCCCGGCTCCACCAACTAAATAAATACTTTGACCGCT
>DATGTW010000173.1:0-12176 GCA_035301625.1 Paenalcaligenes sp. | reverse complement strand
GCAATTGGTTAAAACGTGGGTTTGTATCTTTCATAACAGTTTCTTTGTTATTTCCATCATAAAAAAATTGTGCCTTTGACACCGAAAAAAAACACCTCGGTTTTGCTGCGAGGGATGCTCTGCGCGCTAGCAGTAGCCCCAATTTTAAGCAGCTATACTGCCACTGCCCAAGCGGCTGATCAAGTGGCGCGGCTCAAGGTCGCACCCTTGCTCAAAGAGCATCAGGTACCCGAGGATCAGATGGGCGTATTTTCGCAGGCTGATACCATGCGACGGTTGGACTCAGATCGCCTGAAGCTAATAGGGCAGGCCGAGGTACGTCGGATAGACTCTGTGGCCAAGGGTGACACCATCGAATACAACCAGCGCACTTCGGATGTCAAGGTGCGCGGCAATGGGCTGCTCATGCGTGATGGCACCCTCATCAAGAGTGATTCAATTGACTATAACCTAGATGCCGAAACGGGGGAACTGATCACCCCTGACTTTTGGCTAGGCGATTCGGCAGGCTCAGGCGAGGCTGAGTATGCCGAGATCTTTAGTCGTGATCACATGCGTCTCGAGCAGGCTATATACACTGGCTGCCCGTGCCCGGATGCTGCGTCTGAATGGCATATTCGCTCTCCGCGGGTTGATTTATATAACGATGAAAACCAAGGGTTAGCCCGACACGGCGTGTTGTACTTCAAGGGCGTACCCATCTTGTATTCTCCATTATTTGGTTTTCCTTTGCGAGAAGAGCGCAAGTCTGGGTTCTTGTCCCCTGTGTATGGGTATTCAAGTAACAGCGGCTTTGAAATGGCCGTGCCTTATTATTTTAATTTGGCCCCTAATTATGACGCAACATTGACGCCACGGATACTGAGTAAGCGCGGCTTGCAGTGGCAGGGTGAGTTTCGTTACTTGCAGCCCAAGTACTCTGGGGTTTGGGCGGGTCAGTATTTACATGATGACCGTAAAACACATTCTAATCGCTGGCTGCTTGATTTAGAACATAAACAACGCTTTGATTTTGGTGGGCGCTTGTCAATGCAGTATCGCAAGGTCTCGGATGATGATTATTTCCGCGATCTATCAACATTTGGGCTCAACGAGGCCTCAGTGCGGCGCTTGCGCAGTCGTGCGCAGATGAATTGGTCACCGGTTCGCTATTGGTCGGCATCAGTGTCAGCCACTAAATACCAAACCCTCCAAGACAAGACATCCAGCAGTTATAGGCGCCCTACCTATAATGAACTGCCCAAATTCAGGTTGGTTGGTTCGCGCTATAACTATGGCGGTTTTGACTTGCGTATGGAAAACGAGCTAACACGTTTTACGATGCCATACTATACCGGGCGTTACGATCAAACCGATCTATGGAACAAGAATATTGACTATCGACGTGATCGATTGTGGCCTAACTCAACGCGCATGAGCTCTTATACCACTATTTCTTTTCCGTATCGTACACCTGGTTGGTACATCAAACCCCAAGTTGGCTTGCACTATAGCCACTACAGCACTGACTGGAATGCCGTGCGTGGTGGAAACCCCGATAACCGCGCGCGTAATGTATCGCGCTTTGTCCCCTTGTATTCACTGGATACTGGGATGACGTTTGAGCGTGATACACAGTTATTTGGAAATGCAGCCATCCAGACGCTCGAGCCGCGACTTTTTTATCTTTACGTACCCTATGTGGATCAGGACGATATTCCACTGCTGGATACCAGTGTGGCGACCTTCAATTTTTCGCAAGCCTTTAGTCATAACCTCTTTAGTGGGGGCTGGGATCGCATTGCTAATGCCAATCAACTGACTATTGGTCTCACCTCACGTTGGTTAAATGCGGAAACAGGCGCCGAGGTTATCCGCTTGCAGGCCGCCCAACGTCTATATTTCGAGGATCGCAAGGTATTTTTGAATACAGCAGATCAGCGACAATTGCGTGAACATCCGGTAGAACGTCCCCGTTCAGATTATTTGTTTGGGGTAGCTGCATCACTGACCAATAATTTTCACATTCGTTTTGATACTCAAATTAATCCAGAAACTCGGGGGCGTAACCGCATGAATGCTGGGGTGCGCTGGGAACCCAAGCGTTTAGCTTCTTTGAATCTTAGCTATCGTTACGAGCGCGATCCACGAGGGTTTTATGATTCAAGAGAGTACGATCCAGACAGGGATAAAGAGCAGGTATCATTTGCCGGTCAATGGCCCATTAATAAAAATCTGTACTTAATGGGGCGGACTGACTATTCGCTGCACGAGAAGCGCAGCACACAAAATATTTTTGGTTTAGAGTATAAGGGTGACTGCTGCTGGACAGCGCGCTTTGTGGTACAGCGTTATGCGGTCTCTGCCGAGAAATCCAACAGTGCGGTATTTTTACAGCTAGAATTACATGGTTTAGGGGCTCTGGGCACCGACCCGATGAGTTTATTGCGCGAGCAGGTAACAGGATATCGCCCTGTCAGCTCGCCACTACCAAAGCGTACCGTATTCGAAAGGTATGATTAATATGCGAACATCTCAACTCAACACATTCAAGGCGCTTATCATTGCGCTATTGGTCGTGCTGTATAGCAGTTTTTTTGCCTTTGCTCATGCTCAAGAGCAAAAGGGTGGCCTGGACACAATCGCTGCCATTGTCAATAACGATGTTATTACGATGCGGGCAGTCAACCAGGAAACAGAGGGCGTAAAGCGCGAATTTAGTGCTCAGAATATCCCTTTGCCTGATGATGAGACTTTACAAAAACAGGTACTACAGCGTTTGATTACGGAAAAGCTCCTGGAGCAACAGGCGGTAGAGTTTGGCATTCAAGTGACCGATGAGGATGTTCAAAGTGCCGTACAAATGATCGCAGAAAATAACAATCTGGACGAGGCTGGATTAAAACGTGAAATTAATGCAGCCGGCATTGAGTGGGAGGAATACCTGCATAGCTTGCGTCACGATATATTGATCGATCAGTTACGTTTTAGAACTGTGGACGAAATGATCAATATCAGTGAGTCCGAGGTGGACGCCCATTTGGCACGTCACGGCCATGCGCCTGACAGCGCTGCCGCTGCTCCTGCCCCTAGCGACGGGGATGACGAGCTTGTCGAGTTATCACAAATCGTGATTCGTGTGCCCGAGAGCAGTTCCTTGGGCGAAGAGCGCGAGCTTCGCGCCAAGGCGGACTCAATTTTAGAGCAGTTACGATCGGGCGATGACTTTGCCACTCTGGCTGCGTCCTTTTCTGATGGTGATGAAGCGCTTAGCGGCGGACACATGGGGACGCGCCCCTTAGATGGGTGGCCGGATGTATTTGCTGTAGCTATCAAAGATTTACAACCTGGCGAGGTCAGTGAAGTAGTGCGCTCTGGCCAGGGATTTCATATTTTTAAAGTGACCAACCGCGGTGTTCCCGAGCCAGTGGCCCATCAACGTCCGCCGTCCCAAGCAGGCGAGGGCGGCGATGCAGGCCCAGTCATGGTAACGCAGACCCGTGCGCGCCATATTTTGGTCAAACTCTCGCAGGTGATGGATGATGATAAAGCCCGCGAGCGCTTAGAGCAGCTGCGCCAGCGCATTAATCATGGAGAGGATTTTGCCGAGTTGGCACGCAGCTATTCTGAAGACCCTAGTGCGCCACAGGGGGGTGATTTGGGGTGGCTGAGTCCAGGCGAGACTGTACCAGCTTTTGAACATGCGATGGATGCACTTGGTATCGAAGAGGTCAGTGCCCCCGTCCGTAGCCCATTTGGTTGGCACCTCATTCAGGTGATAGAGCGTCGTGAAAAAGACATGAGCGATGAATTGCGTCGCTTGGAAGCCCGACAACAACTCTATGAGCAATATGCCGAGCCGGCCTTCGAGGATTGGTTGGCACAGGTGCGCGGTCAAGCATACGTAGAAAACCGTCTGGACCCTAGCGATAACAAGCGCTCGCAACCTCGTCGTTAAGGGTGTTAACCAGTATGCATACCACACCCAGAAAGCGTTTTGGTCAGCACTTTTTGCATGATTTAGGCATTGTTGATCAGATTGTGCGTGCCATTGATCCACAGCCCCAGGATCGCATCATTGAGATCGGCCCTGGGTTATCTGCACTGACTCGCCCTTTATTGTGGCGCGTTCCTCAAATAACGGCTATTGAAATTGATCGTGACTTGGTGGCCCAGCTACGCCAGCATCCGGATCTCAAATCATTAGAAATCATCCAGGCCGATGTACTAGAGGTCGATTTCAAACAGTTTGGTGACAATCTGCGTATTGTCGGCAATTTGCCCTACAACATCTCTAGTCCATTATTGTTTCATTTGTTGCAGTATGTGGATCAGGTCCAGGATCAACATTTTATGCTGCAAAAAGAGATGGTAGAACGTATGTCAGCTCAGCCTGGGACGCGACACTACAGTCGTTTATCGGTCATGTTACAGGCTAAATACCGGATGATGCCGCTGTTTGATGTGCCTCCAGAGGCTTTTGACCCGCCTCCAAATGTGATGTCAGCGGTGGTTCGAATGCGGCCCTTGTCTGCTAAAAGACGCTTGGAACCCAAAAGTGAGGCTGTGTTTGCGCAGGTAGTGGCGCGTGCTTTTAGTCAGCGCCGCAAGATGTTGCGGCGTGTGCTGTCTGATTGGCAGCAGTGGATTGATTGGCAGGCCTTTGATGCCCAGGATAGCTTTCGTGCCGAGCAACTCAGTGTGACCCAGTTTGTGGCGCTCAGCGATCAACTCACCCCGTATTTAGAGCCAGCGGACGTCAGTGCGCAGTCCGACTCTGAGGGATAATAATCAGGCTCTAGGCAGGTTCTGCACAGACTCTGTATCGAACAGGTCCAGGTTTAATAGGCGCAGGCTAAAAGACAATTTTAATTGGTCCTAAAATTCGGCCCTAAAATGGGTTAGCCAAAGAACCAATAACAAATAGCAATAGCGGCGATAATTCCACTTAGATCTGCGACCAGGGCACAAGGCAATGCATGGCGGGTACGTTGGATGCCTACAGCTCCAAAATAAACAGCCAGCACATAAAAAGTCGTTTCTGTACTGCCTTGGACTGTGGCAGCTACTAGGGCGGGAAAGCTATCCACACCATGGTGCTGCATTGTTTCAATCATTAATGCGCGCGCAGCGCTGCCAGAAAAAGGTTTGGCCAGGGCGGTCGGTAAGCCCTCAATAAAGCGCGTATCCAGGTGCGCTAATTCAAATAGCCACTGCACGCCACTCAAGACCAGATCGAGGGCACCAGAGCTGCGTAAAAAACCAATGGCACAGAGCATGGCTACCAAATAGGGCAATAGCTCTTTGCCGACCGCAAAGCCGCCTTTGGCCCCGTCAATAAAGGCATCGTAAACAGTTACCTTTTTAAGGGCCGCATAGGCCAAAAATCCAACGATAATCAGCAGCAAACTAAGGTTGCCCATCAAGGAGGAGACAAAATTAAGGGCACTGGCACTTAATGTACTTAAAATGGCAATGAAAAGAGCAAATGCCGCGATTAGCCCGCCTAGAGTCAGCAGTAAAAAGGGGCGCCATAGGGGCAATCTTTGAACAATGGCCACAGTTATTAAACCCACCATTGAAGAGCAAAAGGTGGCCAATAAAATGGGTAAAAATACCAGTGTAGGGTCGGCGGCACCTTGTTGGGCGCGGTACATGAAAATAGTCACCGGCAACAGCGTGAGCGATGAGCTATTAAGTACTAAAAATAAAATTTGCGCATTGGTGGCCGTTTTATCATCTGTGTTCAGGCTTTGTAGCGAGTGCATGGCTCGCAAACCAATGGGTGTAGCCGCATTATCCAAGCCCAGACCATTAGCGGCGAAATTTAATGTAATAAGACCAAAAGCAGGATGCCCATGAGGGACGCCTGGCATTAATCGACCCAGGATGGGGCTGAGCAATTTGGCCAATAGCTCGATTAGCCCGGCTTTTTCAGCGATACGCAAAAAACCCATCCAGAGCGTGAGTGTGCCAAACAACACGAGCACGACCTGTACTGACAGCTCAGCCATATCAAAAAGGCTGCGTACCATGGCTGCAAAAACATCAGTATTCTGGAGGATCAGAAACTGATATGCACCACTGAGCAGACCAACAATGAAAAACCAGAGCCAAAGTATATTGAGCATAATGTCAGGGGCCTACAAAAGGGCAGGGCAGGCAGCCAATAATCGGCTGCCTATAGAGCATTTAATCGTTGCGACCTTTGGCTTGGATGAGCTCGATTTTATAGCCGTCCGGATCCTCGACAAAGGCAATAACAGTAGTGCCGTGTTTCATAGGGCCTGCTTCACGGACAACGTTGCCGCCATTGTTTTTGATTTTGTCACAAGCGGCATAGGCATCTTCTACCTCAATGGCAATATGGCCGTACCCGTCGCCCAAATCGTAGGAAGAGGTATCCCAGTTATAGGTGAGCTCGATAACAGCGCCTTCGCTTTCCTCTTGATAACCGACAAAGGCCAAAGTAAAGCGACCATCAGGATATTCTTTTTGGCGTAGCAGGCGCATGCCCATGACATCAGTGTAAAAGTCGATAGAACGCTGTAAATCGCCAACGCGAAGCATCGTGTGAAGTATACGCATTAGGATGACTCCTGTGAGATAAAGTTAGGAACACATGCAGGATGATAAAGGCTGAGCTCTGTTTTGGCTATCTGGTAATTGGGGTAAATTTTCCCCAGTGTTTGCCAAAATTCAGGCCCATGATGCATGTGGGTGATATGGGTGAGCTCATGGGTGGCTACATAGTCTATCAAATGCAGCGGATAATAAATGAGCCGCCAGTTGAGCATAATAGCGCCATCACTTTTGCACCATCCCCAGGTGCGTTTCGACCAGCCGAGAGTAAAGCGCCGATAACTGATCTTATGTTTTTCAGCCCACCATTTTAAACGGTTGGCTAAATGTTGCCGGGCCTGATCTTGCAACCAGCTTTTACAGTGATTATAAACCTCATCTGTGCTGTTACCAGGCGGGATAAACAGGCGTTGTGGATAGCCTTCCAAGTATTCAGCTTGTGGTTGCGGTAAATGCGCAAACGCAATTTTGATGGGTGCGCCCATAAACGGAAACAGACCTTGTTCGCGCCATACTTCCGAGGGCTCTAACCACCGCTGCTGCCGCATTTCCAATGCATGCAGATTGTTTTTAAGCCAGGCTTTTTTGCTTTCAATAGCGCGTTCGAGCTGGCGCTGCCTCAGGTTGCGCGGGGCGCGTATCTCTAGCCCATGTGGGCGAATATGAAAGCCAATGGTCTTGCGCCGGCTGTATTTGAGGACATAATCAAATTGCAGGCCACAGGTGGTGGTATAGCGTTGCATCGTATCAGGAATAACGTTCTGGATTAAGACGGCGCATTTCAGCTTCAATCCAATCACGGGCTTGGGCATTGGCTTCATCTGCTGTGATGTCCTGAGTGGATATAACCGGTCCGATCGATACGGTGATTGTGCCAGGGGTTTTGATAAAGGCGTTGCGCGGCCAGCATTCCGCAGAATTTACTGCGATGGGTACGATATCGGCTTGATGGGCATGGGCCAAAATAGCACCGCCCGCTTTATAGCGCCCCATTTTGCCGGGAGCAATGCGTGTTCCCTCGGGAAAGAGCAAAGGCCAACGGCCTTCTTGTAGTCGTTGGCCACCGATGCGGGTGACCTGAGCCATGGCGTTACGTCCTTGTTTACGATCAATGGGTATCATCCGCAGCAACGCAAGACCCCAGCCGAAAAAAGGAATTCGATGCAATTCTTTTTTGTAAACAAAGCACACTTGTGGCGGCAGATAGGCCAGGTAAAACATGGTCTCCCAGGCTGATTGGTGCTTGGAAAGAATGACTGATGGAGTATCAGGCAGGTTTTCAAGCCCTTTGTATTGCCAGCGTACGCCCAGCACCCAACGGGCAGACCACACCGCGAGCCGTGGCCAACCACTGGTGAGGCGATAGCGCCAATTCAAAGGCAGGGGAGCCCAGATTAAGCAGGCAAATGAATAGGGTATGACAGTAATAATAAGGATGAGCTGATAAATAACTGCGCGTAAAACCAACACGGTCACGCTCCTTTTAACCAGGTGTCGACGGCCTGGGCCAAATCGTCGGATATGAGCGTGCCTTTAGGTAGATCCATGGCTTGTGTTTTTTTGCCGTTCCCCGTACGCACTAGCCATGGGCGGCAGCCTGCTTCAGCGGCCGCCTGTAGGTCACGCAAAGAGTCTCCGATGGCGTAGGTACGTTTGGGGTCTATTTCAAAGCGTTGAATAGCGCTTAGGAAAAGCCCTGGCTTGGGCTTGCGGCAGTTGCAATTATCGTCCGGGCCATGAGGACAGATAAAAATAGCGTCTACATGTCCACCCGCCTGGGTTAAAAGCCGTTGGAATTTGTGATGAATGGCATTGAGGGTGTGCATATCGTAAAACCCTCGGGCCACGCCAGATTGATTGGTAGCCACCAGCACCTGCCAGCCCGCCTGGTTGAGGCGGGCAATGGCTTCCAGGCTACCCGGGATGGGCTGCCATTCTGATGGGCTTTTGATGTATTCCTTGGAGTCAAAGTTGATGACTCCGTCGCGATCCAATATGACAGTGTTCACTCGGCAAGCTTTGAAATATCAGCAGTTAAATTCATGGCCTGATAGAGCTGGGCTAATAAAGCCAAACGATTATGGCGCAGTGCCAAATCCTCATCCATGACCATGACCTCATCAAAGAATTCGTCCACCGCATCTTTGGCCTGGGCCATTGTGCTGAGACTCTCTGTAAAGTCTAAAGCCTCGAATTGTGCACGGGCCTGAGGGGCCAGTTCAGTGATACGTTTAGCCAGTGCTAACTCAGCAGGTTCTTTGAGCAATGTCTGGTCAAGAGTCAGGGGTTCTTGAGGGGCTCTTTGCAAGATATTGCTGATGCGTTTGTTGGTGGCTGCCAGACTTTCTGCTTGGGGCAGTTGAGCAAAACGCTGACAAGCGGCGATGCGGGCAGGCACTTGCTCGAGGGGCGGGCGCGTGCTGAGGACTGCATCGACAACAGCACGTGAGGTCTTTTGGACCAATGCATTGCGGTAACGCTCATAGATAAAGGTGCGTACCTCATCAATGGTGCTTTCAGCGATTAAGTCCTTGGCGTAGCCCTGTGCTGTAAATGCCAGCAGTGCGGTGAGATCTAGTTGATGGGCTTTGAAAAAACCGCCCGCCTGTAATTGTTCATAAGCACTAATAAGCCCCAAGGCAGCGCGACGCAGTGCGTAGGGGTCACGCTCGCCCGTGGGTGCCAGACCAATGCCCCAAATGCCGATCAAGGTATCTACGCGCTCGGCAATAAATAAAATGGCCGCAATCAGGTGGGCTTGATCGACAGGCTGTTGGATGCGCAAGGCATATTGATGCTGCAATGCGGTGCATACCTCGGTGGGTTCGCCATCAGCCTCAGCGTAATAGCCACCGATAATGCCCTGAAGTTCGGGGAACTCACCCACCATTTGGGTGTTCAAATCTGCCTTTGCCAATAGGGCAGCGCGATCAGCCAGCTGTTCATCTGCTCCCAAAAGTTGGGCAATATGTATGCTTAGACGGCGCAGGCGTTGCACGCGGTCATATTGGCTACCCAGTTTGTTGTGATAAACGCTTTGGTGCAGGCTTTCTACGCGCTCGTGCAAGGGCACCTGTCGATCTGTTTCGTAGAAAAAACGCGCGTCTGCCAAGCGGGGGCGTACGACTCGCTCATTGCCTTCGATAATATTTGTTGGGTTGTCCAACTGCATATTGCTCACGATCAGGAAACGGTGTGTGAGCTGTTTATTGTGTGCATCAAAAAGGGGAAAGTAGCGCTGATGTAAGCGCATAGCCAGAATCAAGCATTCGGCCGGTACTTCGAGGAATTCGGGTTCAAAACTACCCACATAAACAGTGGGATGCTCGACCAGTGCGGTGACCTCGTCAAGCAGGGATTCGACCTCATCATCGGTGTCGTGCGGGCTGAGTACAGCCTGGTGTTCAGTGCATAGTGCTTGTAATTGTGTCGCAATCTGCTCTTTGCGCTTATCAAAGGAAGCCACTACTTTGCCCTTGTCGAGCAGGGTGGACTCATAGTCCTTGGCGTGTTCAAAACGTATCGGCCCGGACGCCATAAAACGATGACCATCAGTTTCTTGTCCGGCTTTTAGCCCCAAGGCCTCAGCAGTCAAGACCTGATTGCCCCAAAGCACAACTAATCCATGTGCAGGGCGGACAAAACGTACGCTGGTTTGGCCGTCTTCAAGTTGATAGCGCATGACCTTGGGGATGGGTAGGTGGTCAAGTGAGTATTCAATTGCCTCTTGGACGGTACCTTGCAACGTAGCACCGGCGGCACTGCCCACAGCAAACAGAAATTCTTGTTTGCCATGCTGCTCGCGATGTAAATCATCTAGTTTGAGGTGATTCCATCCTTTGGCTTCGAGGCGTTTGCGCAATGGCTCTGTCATTTGACCGGTTTCATCAATACCTACTTTGACAGGCATGAGCCGCTCTTTAAAGTCTTGGTCAGGGGCTTGTTCAGGGACATTGTGTACAAGTACTGCCAAACGGCGTGGAGTGGCAAAAGTTTCAAATTGGGGCTGTTCGTCGAGCAGGTGCTTTTGTTGCAACGTGTGGATAACCCCCTGCGCAAAGGCTTTGCTTAGCTTGGGCAGTGCTTTTGGGGGGAGCTCTTCGGTTAGCAGCTCGATGAGTAATGAATCAGTATGGTCAGTAGGCTGGGCGTGACGCATTAAACCGCCTCCGCAGAAGTTGAGTGCAACAAAGGAAAGCCAAGAGCTTTGCGAGAATCGTAGTAGGCTTGGGCTACCGCACGCGACAACGCACGGATGCGTCCAATGTAGGCTGCGCGCTCGGTGACACTGATGGCGCCACGGGCGTCGAGCAGGTTGAACGTGTGGGCAGCCTTGAGTGTTTGCTCATAAGCCGGCAACGGCAAAGGGATTTCCAATAAGCGTTGGGCCTCGCGCTCGTGATTGGCAAAGTGTTTAAAAAGCATCTCGGTGTCTGCATGCTCAAAGTTGAATTTGGATTGCTCAACCTCGTTCTGATGGAACACATCGCGATAATAGATGTTTCTGCCATCTGGGGTACGCGTCCAGACGAGATCGTAAACACTTTCTACCCGTTGTAGGTACATGGCCAAGCGCTCAAGTCCATAGGTGATCTCGCCAGTGGCGGGCACACAATCCAGGCCCCCTATTTGTTGAAAATAGGTGAATTGGGTGATTTCCATGCCATTGAGCCAGATTTCCCAGCCTAGGCCCCATGCACCCAATGTGGGGTTTTCCCAGTCATCCTCAACAAAACGGATGTCATGTTCTTGAGCATTGATACCCAACGCAGTCAAAGAATCAAGATAAACATCCACCATATCGCGTGGTGCGGGCTTGAGCACAACCTGGTATTGATAATAATGTTGTAGACGATTGGGATTATCCCCATAGCGTCCATCCGCGGGACGGCGCGAGGGCTGCACATAGGCGGCATGCCAAGGTTCTGGTCCGATAGCGCGCAAAAAGGTTGCCGTATGAGATGTTCCGGCACCTACTTCCATGTCGTAGGGTTGTAATAGAGTACAGCCGTGTTTATCCCAATATTGATGAAGTTTTAAAGTGATTTCCTGAAAGGTGAGCATGAGTCCAGCCAGAATTTAGCAGATAAAAATGGCTATTTTACCAGAAATCACGACGCTTCCTGTGAATTCAGTAACGACTTTAGATGTATCATTGAAAAATTGAAGTGCAGTTTCAAAAGGGCTTTTTATGAAAACGACGGTTATTAAAGCAGAAGACTTAATCCAATCGATTGCTGATGCAGTCCAGTACATCAGTTATTACCACCCCGCTGATTTTATTGAGCACCTCAGCCATGCGTACGAGCGCGAAGAAAGTCCTGCCGCTCGTGACGCGCTGGCTCAGATTCTGAGTAACTCGCGGATGAGTGCTTATGGTCACCGTCCTATGTGCCAAGACACTGGAGTTGTGAATATTTTTATGGAAGTTGGGATGGGGGTACGCTTTGACAGTACCCTGAGTCTGCAAGCGCTGTGTGATCAGGGCGTGCGTCGCGGTTATCTGGACGCTGATAATCCTTTGCGAGCCTCGGTGGTTGCTGATCCGATTTTTGAGCGTAAAAATACGCGTGACAATACACCCTGTATGTTGCAGGTGAGCCTGGTGCCTGGGC
>DATGTW010000172.1:0-43685 GCA_035301625.1 Paenalcaligenes sp. | reverse complement strand
GGACATGTCTATATTGCCCCCGGTGGGGTGGCGCACATGAAATTGGCGCGTTCTGGGGCTAACTATGTCATTCATTTAGAACATGGTGAGCCAGTGAATAGGCATCGACCTTCTGTAGACGTCTTATTTTTCTCGGCTGCTCAAGTAGCAGGAAAAAATGCGGTGGGGGTTATTTTGACAGGCATGGGCAAAGATGGTGCTCAGGGGTTGCTCGCTATGCGTCAAGCAGGTGCACGTACCTTGGCTCAAGACGAGCAAACCAGTGTGGTTTTTGGCATGCCCCGCGAGGCATTGGCTATCGGAGCAGCCGAGCAGGCCGTACCCATCGACAAGATGAGTGAACAGATGATGACTTGTTCAGGTGCTTTTGGTCACCGAGTATGAGGTGGCTGCCACCTTGGGGTATTTGTTTATGCGGGTTTTTGCTTAACACGGGATTTTAAAATTGGAGAGTTAATAGGATATGAGTTCCAAAAATATCAAGATTTTAGTGGTTGATGATTTTCCGACCATGCGCCGTATTATTCGTAATCTACTTAAAGATTTGGGCTATGAGAATGTAGATGAGGCCGAAGATGGAGCAATTGCATTGGAAAAATTGCGTAACGGCCAATTTGATTTTGTGGTGTCCGATTGGAATATGCCCAATATGGATGGTTTGGAATTATTAAAAACCATTCGCAATGATGAAAAGCTGGCTGAACTGCCTGTTTTGATGGTGACCGCCGAAGCCAAGCGCGACAATATTATCGCTGCGGCGCAAGCGGGCGCAAACGGCTATGTGGTTAAACCGTTTACCGCAGCGACTTTAGAAGAAAAATTGGATGCTATTTTTGAAAAAATGAGTTAAATACTAGCCCAATGAGGGATGACTATGAGTGCCAAAGATTTTAACGAGCCATCGGGTATCGAGCAGCCCGAAGAGGTGGTGCAAAGGATCGCCCGTTTAACCCGTATGCTGCGTGAAAGTATGCGCGAATTGGGACTCGACGAAGCGATTAAAGAGGCGGCCGAGGCCATTCCCGATGCCAGAGATCGATTGCGCTATGTTGGGCGCATGACTGAACAGGCGGCCAATCGCGTACTGACCGCTGCCGAGCAGACCCAGCCATTGCAACAAAGTCTGGACAAAAAAGCTGCCCGTTTACAAACACAGTGGGTTGCGCTAACCGCGGATTGGCCCTCCGAATTGTCCCCTGAATTATTAGAAAAAATGCCAGTTTTTTTGCAGCAAGTGCAAGACAAAACACAACAAACCCAGAGCAATTTAATGGAAATCATCATGGCGCAGGATTTCCAAGACCTCACAGGGCAGGTGATCCAAGGAATGCTGGGTGTGATTGCTGCTATAGAAAAAGAGCTTATCCAAGTTTTATTGGACAGTGTGCCTGCTGAAAAAAAGGACGAGACCATGTCTTTATTAAACGGCCCTGTAGTGAATCCGCAGGCGGGTGACATTGTGCGCGATCAAGATGAAGTAGATGATTTGTTATCCAGCTTGGGGTTTTAAATATTCGGAAATAACTCTTTGCCATGGCCGAAGAAAGTGATTTAGAAAAAACCGAACCCGCCTCGCCGCGGCGGCTGGAAAAGGCCCGCGAGGAAGGGCAGATCGCCCGCTCACGCGAACTCAATACGTTTTTAATACTCGCTGTCGGTGTGGCGACTGTGTGGTTTTCTGCTGGCTTTTTATATCGGCAATTGATGCTGTTATTCCAACGCAGCATGACCTTTGAGGCAGATTTAATAGTGGATACCACCGCTATGGTGACGCGGGTGGTGAGTTTGGTGCAAAGGGTTTTGATGGGATTGAGTCCCTTATTATTAATGGTATTTATTACCGCCGTCATCGCGCCACTGTTATTAGGCGGGCTCGTCTTTAGCAGTAAATCTTTAGCACCTAAATTTGAGCGGTTAAATCCCATTAAAGGGATCAAACGTCTTTTTGCGTGGCAGACTTTGGTCGAGTTGATAAAAACACTGGCAAAAGCAGGCTTGATCGGCGTAATAGCCGTGCTGGTGCTATGGCACTATAGGGATGCCATGTTGGGCTTGTCCTATGTGAGTGTACAAGCTGCTTTGGTACAGGGTATGCGGTTAATGGTGCTGTGCTGTGCACTGATCGTGGCGGGTCTATTGATCATCGTTTTGATTGATGTGCCTTGGCAATTATTTAGCTATTTTAAAAAATTGCGGATGTCACACCAAGAGGTCAAAGACGAACACAAAGAAAGCGAAGGCGACCCACATGTGAAAAGTCGTATTCGTTCGCAACAACGAGCCATGGCGCAGCGCCGTATGATGTCTGAGGTGGCCACCGCTGATGTTGTCGTGACGAACCCAACCCGATTTGCCGTTGCTTTGCGTTATGCCGAACACGCTGCAGGTGCCCCTACCTTGGTAGCCAAAGGACGCGGTTTGATGGCTGTGAAAATTATTGAGCGTGCTCAATCTCATCATGTGCCTGTTTTAGAAGCGCCGCCCTTAGCTAGAATTTTGCATCATCATGTGGCCCTGGAGCAGGAAATACCCCCTGCGTTGTATGCCTCGGTGGCGCAGGTTTTGGCTTGGGTGTATCAGTTGAACAATTGGCAGCAAGGGCGTGGCCCGTGGCCGAGTGACCCTGATCTCACACAGATCCCACATGAGCTCGATCCACAAAACACACAGGGCAGTAGTTAAGTACTATGTCCTTTATTTGCTCAGATTATGAATAATTGGCTGTCGGTTTTAAAACAATGGCAGTCCAGCTCGGTGTCGGTGCTTGCTGGTCCCATTCTGATTTTGCTTATCTTGGTGATGATGGTGTTGCCTTTGCCGCCTTTCATCTTGGATTTGCTTTTTACTTTTAATATCTCGTTGGCTGTAATGGTGCTTTTGGTTGCCATGTTCACGCGGCAGCCTCTGGATTTCGCAGCGTTTCCGGCGGTTTTACTGTTTTCTACTTTATTGCGCTTGGGGCTCAATGTGGCATCTACGCGCGTGGTTTTGATGCGTGGCCATGAGGGGCCTGATGCAGCTGGCCGTGTGATTGAGGCCTTTGGGCATTTTTTGGTGGGGGGAAATTTTACTGTTGGCCTAATCGTATTTATTATTCTGGTCATCATAAATTTTGTGGTGATTACTAAAGGTGCTGGGCGCATTGCCGAAGTTGGGGCTCGTTTTACGCTAGATGCGATGCCCGGCAAACAAATGGCTATTGATGCAGATTTAAATGCTGGCTTGATTGGTGAAGAAGACGCGCGACAACGGCGCCAAGAGGTGGCTCAGGAGGCCGAGTTTTATGGGGCTATGGATGGAGCGAGTAAATTTGTACGCGGAGACGCCATAGCTGGCCTGTTGATCATGGTTATCAATGTGCTGGGAGGGTTGATCGTAGGTCTGGCGCAGCATCAGCTCAGTGTGGGTGAGGCAGCGCATGTATACACCGTGCTCACAGTGGGTGATGGGTTGGTGGCACAGATTCCTGCGCTAATTATTTCTACTGCTGCCGGGGTGGTTGTATCACGTGTCGCAACAGAGCAAGATGTTGGTCAGCAGTTAGTGGGCCAGCTTTTTAATAACCCACGCGTCATGTTCATCACTGCTGCTATTTTAGCGGCCCTGGGTCTTGTCCCCAATATGCCTCATGTGGCATTTTTGTTTTTGGCTGCATTGCTCGGCGGTTTGGGTTGGTATTTAGGCCAGCAACAGCGAAAAGAAGCTGCCCAAACACAAATGGATAAAGCCTTTGAGAAAGGTGAGCTACAGCAGCAAGCAGCCGAGGCTACCTGGGAGGATGTCCACTTTACTGAACCATTAGGGCTAGAAGTCGGTTATCGCTTGATACCATTAGTCGATCATCACCAAGAAGGTGAGTTGCTGAATCGTATTCGAAGCCTAAGGAAAAAGTTTGCTACTGAGGTTGGCTTTTTACCGCCTGTGGTGCACATACGGGATAACCTCGAACTTAAACCTAATGATTATCGCATTTTACTGCATGGCGCCGAAATCGCCGCTGGTGAGATTATGGCGGATCAGTGGTTGGCTATCGATCCTGGTGAAGTGTTTAATGAAATCGAAGGGACACCCACCACCGATCCTGCTTTTGGATTGCCAGCTTATTGGATCCAACAGGAAGCGCGCGAAGAAGCACAGATCGCGGGTTATACCGTAGTGGATGCCAGTACGGTATTAGCGACCCACATTAATCATATTTTGCACCGTTATTCGGCACAATTGTTGGGTCGTAGCGAGGTGCAAAAACTGGTTGAATTGGCCGAACGGGCACTGCCTAAATTGGTTGAAGAGCTGATTCCAAAGGAGATCACTTTAGGAGTGCTGCAGCAAGTCTTGCAGGGATTATTGCTCGAAGAGGTGCCCATTCGTGATATGCGGACAATTTTGGAAGCATTGGCTCAAGTGCAACCTCAATTGGCACAAGCCAAACAAAACGGACAAATAAAACCTGCAGCGACAGAACTATTAGCCGTTGTACGTCGTGCTTTGGGGCGGGTAATACTGCAACAGTGGTTTCCCGGGCAGTCTCAAGCACATGTGATTGGATTAGATGCCCAGCTGGAACAAGTACTGACACAGGCTTTAAATAACAGTGGTGCTATTGAACCTGGCTTAGCCCAAACATTGACCCAAGACACCCAGCGAGCGATAGCGCACCAGGAAACCAAGGGACAGCCTCCAGTATTAGTGGTCAGTGCTCAGTTACGGCCTACACTAGCACAGTTTTTGCGCGCTCAGTTTTCAGATTTGGCTGTACTGGCTATTGATGAAATCCCTGCAGATAGAATGATACAGGTGGATTATATCGTTGGCGCTCAGGGGTAAGATAATGCGGGGACTATGGCGCTCTGTTTAGACCTTTGCATGCGTATATTGGCCAGGTTGGTCTTTGCTGTGCTTGCCCGACGCATCATAGGTATCCGTGCTTCGAGTGGGCAGTAGGTTGTGTAATGCATTGAGTGCATGCTGGTGATGGCTTAGGTATTCGTGAATGAGTTTGCCATTGGCTTCATTTAACGATTGTGCCTGCGCGGCCAATACCAGTAGCGAATCTAGGTGCTTTTTAAAAACAGGGTCACGCTCGGCTAAATCTTGTAGGGCATCGGCCGAATCCGAGACTTCGAGGACCTGCAATAATTTACGACGTTTGTTTTGAATAGCGCCGTAATGTTGGTGCCAGGTTGTTTTTTGCTGGGCAATTTGATGGATTTCTTCATGAGTATATGAGCCGTCGAGTACCGTGGCCTCGTGTTCCAAAAGCCCAATAAACTCTCTAAAAGCCTGATTTTCAGATTCCAAGGTATGCAGTAGGGGAGCATATAAATTTGCAGTCATCGCAATAGCATTTAACCAAAGATTATTTTAAAAGATCGCGTGCGGATTCGAGCAATCCATCAGCAATTGCAGTGGGATTGATTTGTAGCTCTCCTGACTGGAGTGCATCTTTGAGTGCATGGACACGCTGGGTATGGATATCATCGTGATCATTTTGTAATTGCTGTAGTGCACGCGCAGCAGGGCTCAGTTGTACCGGACTGCCCGAGGCGTTGGCTGTCGTTGAGCCAGCGGTAGGTTGATGGCCCTGTGTATTGGTCGAACGCAATGAGGTTTTTTCGTTGTTATGGTTTGGCGTTAGAGGGATAGGGTGAATTTTCACGGTTGTTTCTCCTGAGTCATCTTTGGGTATTTATTATAACGGCATGTTGCCGCAGTTATTTAGGGTGAAAATTCAGAAAAGCAGGATAAAAGCAGTCTTGTGCGCGGTTATGGTTGTCGGCAAGTGCAGTGTTGTTGCATATGAGTATTAATCATCAAGGCAAAAACACTTCTACTGTGTGCGCATCCATGACAGTGCCTTGGATGATTTGGCCGCTCTCGGTGCGAATTTGGATGCGGGTGCCAGGGTTACCAGATTGGAGGGCTTGTCCCTGGCTGGTGACCACAAAACCTTGGCCTCTAGCGATGGTCTGCACAGTTTGGCCGCGGGCAATGGATTGTGGGTCGCGCAGCGCGTTGGTACGCAATGTGGTGCCATTAGGTATCCGTCGAGTAGCAATATATCCAATAATCTTGCTGGGGTCAGTCAAAATATGTGGTGATAGTTTGAGTACATCGGCTTCATGTGGAATAAGGTCGTCAAGCGCTACAGGTTCATCGATTTCAATATTTCGGTTCGCGACAAAATAATAGCCAGAAGCACTGAGCTGAGCACGCACGTGGGTCACCCATTGTGCTGGCTTGTGACAACGCACGCTCACAGTCATACGCGAACGTAATTGATCACTGCCACGAGAATAGACTTCAAAGTCGGTGCATGAGCCCAGATTTTCAATGCGTGGAGGTGTGATCTCGATAGTCGCAATGAGCCCTTGGGTGCGCGTTCTTTGTTCGAGGAACTCATGTACTTGTTCCGCGATATCTGTGGCCAATACGCCTTTATTTAGAGATTCTTGTGCCTGTGCAGGGGTTAACCATAGACACCCTAAAAAAAAGAAGAATCCGATTTGGATTGATTTTATTGCTCTGAACAATTTTCCTTGTAAAAAACACCCGATTATTGGGCGGTGGGTCAAGACTTTCGGGGAATACACGGGCATGGTAAAGGCCTTTGTACAGCAAAAAGAGAATAAGGGTGTCTTTGGTTGATTGTTTTCCCGATTGCTCGCGCAGGGGCTGCTTTATTATCAAGAATGACTGAGTTTATTTAGAAACCTATGTGCGTGTATGCAACGTACGCTTAGCTCTTAACCAATTATTCCCATTGTAATATGTTTGACCGTTTATCTGCAGAGTTTGGTTTACATCAATCAGCATTAGCATTACGTCAGCAGCGTCAAGAGGTATTGGCTGCAAATATTGCCAATGCCGATACGCCGCATTATAAAGCCCGTGATTTAGATTTTCGACAGCAAATGTCCCAGGCCATACAAACCCAAGAGCAGTCGCAGGGGACACGATTGAGCTTGACCTCGGCGCGGCACATCCCAGGTGGACAAATGACGTCCATCAGCTCAGAGCTTAAATATCGGATACCTGCTCAGCCATCATTAGATGGGAATACGGTAGATATGGATGCAGAGCGGGTTGCATTTGCAGACAATAGCATGGGCTATCAAAGCAGTCTGTCAATTTTATCCCAACGTATTAAAACGCTTGGCGCTGCATTGCAGCCCTGAGGACCGGTCTGAGTAACCTTTATCAAGGATTTGAAATGAGCAGTCTGAGTATCTTTAACATCGCAGGTTCTGCCCTGCAGGCTCAATCGCAGCGAATGAATGTGAGCGCCAGCAATATCGCTAATGCGGATAGCGTGGCTGGCCCTGATGGGGCACCTTATCGGGCTCGCGAAGTGGTGTTTAAAGTAAACCCTGCTGCTGTCCAGGGCGCTGGTCAAAAAATTGGTGGAGTCGAGGTTGCAGGAGTCATCGAAAGCAATCAGCCTTTTAAGGTGCAATACGATCCTGGCCACCCTCTGGCGGATGAAATGGGTTATGTCACCCAGTCGAATGTCGATGTAGTTGCTGAAACCGTCAACATGATCTCTGCATCCCGTTCTTATCAAGCTAATGTCGAGGTCCTCAACACGACCAAGAGTTTATTGCAGCGTACTTTGTCATTAGGTCAGTAAAGGAAATTCGATGAGTACAGTGGATGCAACACAAAATACGGGTGGTTTGATGGGCGGGCTGATAGAAAATCAGCAGCAGCGCCAATTTATTGAGGAGACTCAAGACCGATTTCTAACTCTGCTAATAACACAATTGCGCAATCAGGACCCATTGGATCCGATGGATAATTCAGAGATTACGAGTCAATTAGCACAACTATCTACAGTACAAGGGATTAATCAGCTTAATGAGACTTTACTAACCATTTCTGGGCAAATGGATGTATCTCAGTCCATGCAGGCATCCATGTTGATTGATCGGGATGTTTTAGTGCCGGGCGACAAGGTTTTGCTGGGTTCTGACCCCCAAAATGCGGAAATAAAAGCGGCGACTCCGTTTGGTGTGGATTTAATATCACCGGCTGCCAAAACACAGGTGCAGATCCATGATAAAGCCGGCAAGTTAGTGCGCACTTTAGAGCTCGAGGATAACCTTGCGATGGGGATTTATGAGGTGCAATGGGACGGTCGCGATGACGCGGGCTTACCTGTGTCAGATGGTGCCTATACAGTCGAAGTGCTGGCAACTACCGCCGATGGAAATCAGGTCTCTGCCGAGTCCTTGACCTATGGCACAGTTAAAAATGTTGCTTATGGTGCGGGCGGATTGGAGATAGATTTAGGCTTGGGTGGAAAGTATTCGTTATTCGATATTCGCCAAATCATGTAATTCAAGGCTGTGTTGTTGCGTCTTGGGTTTTATTAAATTGCAGTTAAATATCTTGTTAGAAAGAGGTAATCATGGGTTTTGGGCAAGGTTTATCTGGTTTGAATGCGGCAGCGCAAAATCTGGATGTGATTGGCAATAATATTGCTAATTCCAAAACAGCCGGATTCAAAGCGGCCAGCATGGCATTTGCTGATGTGTATGCAAACTCACGGGTTGGTATGGGGGTGCAGGTAGCTGGTATTAATCAGCGTTTTACAGCGGGTAACGTCGAGCTGACTGGTAATCAGTTTGATATGGCCATTGATGGTGAAAAAGGCTTTTTCCGCTTGTTGGATACCAGTGGGACTCCCGTATATTCACGTAATGGGCAGTTTCATCAAGACAAGGATTTCTATATTACTAACGCCCAAGGACACCGATTGACAGGATACCAGGTGCGTTCAGACGGGACGTTGTCAGATCAGCTCAGTCCTTTGCGGGTGCCATCGGGCAATATTGAGCCGCGAGCAACCAGCAGTATAGAAATTGGGGCCAATTTAGATGCAAATGCCACTGCAGTTTCTGACTCGGTGGGTTTTGACCCGGCCAATTCATCTAGTTATACGCATTCACTGCCCATCACCGTCTATGACTCATTGGGTAACTCACATACTTTGATGCAGTACTACATTAAACGTGAGCCAGATGCTAATCAACCAGACAACAGTACCTGGGAGGTGCGTTTTGCGCTCGAGGACAATGTACTGGGTCAAAGTGAGACACTGCAATTTAGCCCTTCGGGGGTCTTGCTCAATGAACCGCCTTATTTTGATTTAGCTATTGCGTCCAGTGCGATTAGCAGCGGTTCTCCCGCTGATGACCTAGAGGTGCGCTTTAACTATGAGGGGTCGACTCAATTTGGTGGGGAATTTAATCCTAAATTTACCCAAAATGGTTATCCCACTGGTGAATATAGCAGTATGTCAGTCAGCAAAGATGGCAGTATGGTCGCAAGCTATACCAACGGAATAACCCGTACGATAGGTTCTGTGGCACTGGCCGATTTTAATAATCCAAATGGGTTGCAGCCATTGGGTGATAACGCTTTTGCCGAGACAGGTGAATCAGGCCAACCGGTGTTAGGTGTCCCTGGCAATCAGGGGTTAGCTACTTTAAAAGGTCAATCTATAGAGGCATCAAATGTTGATTTGAGCGCTGAGCTTGTCAATATGATTATTGCGCAGCGCACTTATCAAGCCAATGCCCAGACAATCAAAACCCAA
The DNA here is from genome assembly GCA_035301625.1 of Paenalcaligenes sp. GTDB lineage: Bacteria > Pseudomonadota > Gammaproteobacteria > Burkholderiales > Burkholderiaceae_B > Paenalcaligenes. The sequence continues at coordinate 34,087 of DATGTW010000172.1, read as the reverse complement.
GACCAGGTCATGCAAACACTGATCAGTCTGCGTTAAAAAACTCTGAGAGGGCAGCGTGAGTCGCATACTTTACACCGCTATGAATGGTGCACAACGTTTGCTGCAAGAGCAGGCGCAGGTGACCCATGGTTTGGCCAACGTGAATACAGTCGGTTTCAAGCAACAACTTAATTTACAGCGAGCCGTTCCTTTGCAGGGAGGGGCTGTCCATCCGACGCGCGTTTCAACAGTTAGTACAACCGTTGGTACTCATAGGGCACAAGGACCCATGTCCGAAACGGGACATGCTTTGGATTTGGCTATTCGGGGTGAGGGATGGTTTGCCGTGCAGACCCCACCGGGCGAAGCCTATACGCGAGCAGGTGATTTTAGCGTCAATGAGGACAGTATTTTAGTCACTGCACAAGGATACCCTGTATTGTCCGCTGATAATGATCTGATCGAGATCCCCGAGCGTGGCAGCGTGCATTTTTCGGTGGATGGCCAAATCACGGTGCTGGGCGCAGGTGATAATCCCCGTGACGTACAAACGCTTGGTCAGATTAAATTGGTAAACCCTGAGCCACAGGCTTTGGTGCGTGGCGAGGATGGCTGGTTTCGAATGGCGGAAGGTCAGACAGCCGCGATGGACGAAACAATTCGAGTCGCGCCAGGGTTTTTGGAAAAAAGTAATGTCAGTGCTGCTGAATCCATGGTTGCCTTAATTAATAATGCGCGTCAATTTGAGATGCAAATGCAGGTCATCAGTGATAGCGGCGCCAACGAAGAACGCGCCAACTCCATACTTTCACTTAATTAATAAAACACATTAGTGCACGGCTTTAAGGGGGCACCATGATACGTTCATTATGGATAGCAAAAACGGGGTTAGAAGCTCAACAAACCAATATGGATGTCATATCCAATAATTTGGCCAATGTAAATACAGCTGGCTTTAAGCGTACTCGAGCTGTCTTTGAGGATTTGATGTATCAAACCATACGTCAGCCTGGTGCTCAGGTGGGGGCCGCGAATCAACTGCCCACCGGACTGCAGCTGGGCACAGGTGTGCGCACGGTTGCTACCGAACGTATCCATTCTCAGGGCGGATTGAATAATACAGGGCATGCCCTGGATGTCGCCATTCAGGGGCGTGGCTATTTTCAAGTAGAAATGCCAGATGGAACCTTTGCCTATAGCCGCGATGGCAGTCTGCAAATTGACCAAGATGGACAGCTGGTCACGGCGGGTGGATATCCAGTGCAGCCGCCCATTATGGTGCCTGATAATGCTTTGCAAATTGAAATTTCACGCGATGGGACTGTATCCGTTACTCAGCCAGGGGCAGTGGGTAATAGTGTAGAGATTGGGCAACTCCAGCTGACAACCTTTGTAAACCCAAGCGGTATGCAGAGCATGGGCGAGAATCTCTATGTGGAAACTGATGCGTCGGGGCCTGCTAATTTTTTGCAGCCGGGATTGGATGGTGCTGGATTGATATTGCAGGAGTACACCGAGACATCGAATGTGAATGTCGCCGAAGAGCTGGTCAACATGATTACGGCACAAAGGGCTTACGAGATGAATAGCAAATCCGTTCAAACCTCTGATCAGATGCTGGCACGTTTGACGCAGTTATAACGCTTGTAATGATACAAAAATGGGCAATTAGCATCTGATAATACCTGGCACCAAGGGCAGTAAAGCTTATGTTTGGTTTGGTTTTTACGCACGGCGATAAGATTCTGCGACGCTGGACGTTTGCGCTGCGCCGCGAGGCATCTGGTTTGTTTTGTCACAACCTGAGTGTGTCGATAATGCGGGCGTTTGTTGTGTGTGGCGTTCTCAGCTTAGGTGCGTGTGCAATGGTGCCTCCAGAGCCGGTAGTCACTGGACCGCTTAGTGCGCCGCCACCTCCAGTACAGCCGCCCCAAGCAGTAGCCAACGGCGCTATCTACCAGCCCACAGCTTATGGCAGTTATCCCCTGTTTGAAGATCGTCGCCCACGCAATATTGGTGACATTGTCACTATTCTCATTGAGGAAAAAACCAACGCCGCTAAAAATGTTTCAACCAACACAGACCGCAGTGGCAGTGCAGGATTGGACTTTGAGCATGATCCCAAAATACTCCCTGGTGATCTGGGGCATCGTCAGAATTTTGCGGTTAGTGGTAACAATCAACACCAGGGCACGGGCAGCAGTAGTGCCGACAATATGTTTTCTGGCACATTAACCACCACGGTGGTAGGGGTGTTGCCCAACGGTAATTTGCAAGTCGCGGGCGAAAAGCAAATAGCGATTAATCGAGGGAATGAGTATGTGCGCTTTTCTGGGGTAGTGGATCCACGCTCTATTTCGGGCTCGGGGACGGTGTCTTCCACGCAAGTGGCCGATGCCCGAATTGAGTATCGTAGTCAAGGGGTGATGGATGAGGTGCAGACAATGGGCTGGTTGCAGCGATTTTTCTTGAACATTTCTCCCTTTTAGGGATGGGCTATGACGAAACGCAATATAGGCATGGATTGGGGGCGACAGGTCCTTCATTGGGTTCTGGGGGTAATTTTACTGTGGGGGTTAGCTCTGTCAGCGGCCTATGCTGATCGCATCAAAGATTTAGCCAGCATACAAGGGGTGCGGGAAAATCCGCTGGTTGGTTATGGTTTGGTGGTTGGTTTAGATGGCAGTGGTGACCAAGTGCGGCAGTCGCCTTTTACACAACAAAGTTTGACTAATATGCTATCGCAGTTGGGAATCACTATGCCCCAAGGTAGCAATATGCAATTACGAAATGTGGCCGCGGTGATGGTGACCGCGCGACTACCTGCATTTGCGCGTCCAGGACAATCAATTGATGTGGTGGTGTCTTCGATGGGTAATGCCAAGAGTTTACGCGGTGGGACCTTGTTGATGACTCCTTTGAAGGGCGCAAATGGGCAGGTATATGCGATTGCTCAAGGCAATTTACTGGTAGGCGGAGCAGGGGCAGAAGCAGGGGGCTCTAGCGTCCAGGTAAATCAGCTGAATGCCGGCACGATCCCCGGGGGCGCTATCGTTGAGCAAGATGTACCCACGACTTTTGTTAACGAGGGGTTGGTCTATCTTGAGCTGGATAGTAGCGATTTTGGGGTTGCTGAAAGTGTCACACAGAGTATTAATAAACAGTTCGGCGCAGGCACCGCTGAAGTCGAGAATGGTCGCGTCATACGTGTTCATGCACCTGTTCAACCGCAGGCCCAATCCGCTTTTTTATCTCAATTAGAAAATATCCAAGTGGCGCTGCCACCAGCGCGCGCCAAAGTGGTCATTAACGCCAGGACGGGTTCTGTCGTTATGAATAAAACAGTCACTATCGAAGAGGCTGCGGTGGCTTATGGCAGTTTATCGGTGGTGATCAGCCGCCAAGATGAGGTGCACCAGCCAGATACCCCCTTTACCCAAGGACAGACCGTTGTAACTCACGAAACTGACATTGAAATGCGTGCAGAGGATGGTGCATTGCATCACGTTCGCACCAGTGCCAATTTGTCTGATGTTGTACGTGCCTTAAATGCATTAGGTGCAACCCCACAAGAGTTATTGACCATTTTGCAAAACCTGAAAAGTGCAGGAGCACTGCGAGCTGAGTTGGAAATTATTTAGGAAAGGGGCATGTCTACACTTTATTTCCCCCGTCCAGGCGCGCACCAAGTCAACACCATATTCGACACGCAGCGACTGGCCCTATTGCAAAATCAGGCAGCGCAGCATCCGCAAAACCCCAATGTACAGGCTGAGATCGCACAGCAGTTTGAATCTATTTTCATCCAGCAAATATTGAAATATGCACGACAAAGTGCAGCATTGTTCGGTGCCGAACAAAGTAGTGCGCAGAAAATGGCCTATGCACTTAACGATGAGCAACTGTCTTTAGCACTTTCTGACCCAGGCTTGGGTCTGGCCCAGGCGCTGCAGCAACAAATGCGTGAACAATCGGGTGTGGATGATTTTGTGCCCTATGCTATGGCCGAGCAGGCGCCTTCACGTAAAGCTGGCTTGCGCTCTCATGTGGGTAAAGCACGCGTGATTGAAGCGCCCGACCTGTCAAGTCTGATTCGTAAACTAACCGGGCATCAAGGCATGGAACAAGTAATTTCTGCTATCAAAGGAGCCCCTGCTCATATACAGCGTTTTGTCGATACGATGCGTACAGCTGCAGAACAAGCCGCTGCCGAGACAGGGATACCAATGAAATTGATTTTGAGCCAAGCGGCACTGGAATCCGGATGGGGGCAACGTCAGATCACGCATGAGGATGGGCGTCCTACTTTTAATTTGTTTGGTATTAAAGCAGGCAGTAATTGGTCGGGTCCTGTCGCAGAAATCATGACGACGGAGTTTCTAAAGGGCCGTAAAGTTAAAATGCCGCAGCCTTTCAGGGCTTACGCTTCGTACGAGGAATCCTTTAGCGATTATGCTCGATTAATTAGTGGCCAAAACCGTTATGCCTCGGTTTTGGCTGCTGAAAGTGCAGAAGATGCAGCGCATCGTATCCAAGAGGCCGGTTATGCTACTGACCCAAAATATGCGCAAAAGCTGATTTCCATCATGGCTTATTTTGATTCTAAATAAGGCTAAAGAAAACCAATAACATGCCGTAAAAGGAATAGGGGCCCGATCGGCCTATTGTTCACGATCCCACTATTCGGAGCAATCATGAATTTGTATGGTTTAGGTTTGTCAGCACTGCTTAATGCACAGCAAAATCTACAGACAACAGGACATAACATCAATAATTCGGCTATTGAGGGTTATAGCCGTCAAACGGTGCTCAGTCAGACCCAAGGAGCCAACGCAACAGGCGCTGGCTACATTGGCCGAGGCATACAAACGGTCACCATACAACGTGCTTACGATCAGTTTTTAAATCAGCAATTGATGACGTCCAAAGGCAAACATGCTGAATACGTTTCTTATGGTAATGAGATAGACCAGCTAAATAATCTGTTCTCTGATCGTGAAGCAGGGGTTAGTCCAGCATTACAGGCATTTTTTGGTGCTTTGCAGGCGGTGGCCTCTAGTCCTGACGACGCGGCTGCACGCCAAGAGCTATTGGGGCGGGCCCAAAATTTGGCAACGCAACTCAAAGAAACTGACACCTTTATTGAAAATCAGCGCGGTAATTTAAACACGCAGATTAGCACTTTGACCTATCAAATTAACAGCTATGTTAAGCGTATTCATGATTTGAATGAGCAAATCACCAAAGCTCAGGCGGCTACACCCAATCATGCGCCCAATGATTTGTTGGATCAGCGTGATCAACTACTAATGGAGCTAAACGAATTTGTAGAGGTCAAGTCTTTTGAACAAGATGGGCGCCTGAATCTGACTTTAAGCAGCGGGCAATTGCTATTGAGTGGCAGCACTATTCATGAATTACGCGCGATTCCTTCTACTAATGATCCGTCGCGTCATGTCCTTGCTTATCAAACTCAGAGTAACGAGGGCGCACAGTGGATAGAAATGGATGACGCCGCTATCAAAGGGGGCGAGTTAGGGGGCCTGCTTAGATACCGAACACAGACTTTAGATGCCGCACAGAATGCCTTGGGTCGTTTAGCAATAGGGATTGGCCAGAGCATTAACGAGGTACATCGACAGGGTATCGATCTTGATGGTGCTGCCGGTGAGGATTTATTTTACTTTCGCATAGGGCAGGGTTTGCCCCTTAGCGGTGTTGGTTATCCAGCTGAGGTCTCGGGATTATCGGTCGAATTAAAAGAGGCCGACGCATTAGCTCTCAGAGATTATCGTATCGAGGCCCAGCACGATGCAGATGGCACCTTTAAAGGGTTGGCTTTCTTTGATGCACAAAGTGGTGCTTTGATTCCGGCAGAACAGCACCAAGATAATAACGGACCTTATTATTTAGTCGATGGACTAAAGGTACACCTTCCTGATAGCAATACTCCTATGGGTGCCCAGTGGTCTTTACAACCCACACGCCGCGGGGCTGATAGCTTTGGCGTTGATTTGGATGATCCTGCAAAAATCGCTGCCGGATTGCCTGATAGCGGTCCTTCGAATGGGGACAATGCGCTTGCTTTAGCAGCTTTGCAAAACCAACAGATCTTAGGTCAGGGCAGTTTGAATTTTAATGATGCTTTTGGTCAGCTGGTTAACCGAGTTGCTGTACAAACCCAAGAAAACACAGTTGCGATCAAGGCCCAAGATAATTTGGTTCAACAGAGTTTTGCCGCCCAGCAGCGCGTATCAGGGGTTAATTTGAACGAAGAATACCTCTTGCTTGAGCAATATGTAGAGCAGTTTCGCGCTGCCTCAAAGCTTATCGATGTAGGAACTGCCATGTTTGACACTTTGCTTGGTTTGCGTCCTTAAGCATATTCACAGGCACAAAACCCGCCGCTAACCTGAATAATTTTGATTAAAAAAGAGTCAGCCATGAGAATTAGCTCAGCACTGTATTTTCAAACAGGGGTGAACACCATTAATAAGCAAGAGGGTGATCTGCTCCATTTATTTCAGCAAATTGGTACGGGTCGACGCATGATCACACCCGCCGATGATCCCCTGGCCGCAGCACAAACTATCACCCTATCTCAATCGCAATCTATGAATGAGCGCTTTGGCACTAATCGCGAGGTGGCTATGCGCGCATTGGGCGAAACTGAAAACATTCTGGATGGCATTGTGACCCATCTAGCAGGCCTCAAAACCCGTTTGATAGAGGCTGGTAATGGCACTTTATCGGATCAGGATCGTGCGGTACTGGCTCAGGTTTTAACTGAATCACAAGAAACATTGTTGGGTGCTATGAATTCGACAGATGCAGCAGGTCGGTATGTTTTTAGTGGCTCGCAGGGCAAAAGCCAGCCTTTTACTGAGGTTGATGGGCGCTATGTATACCAGGGGGACACTGGCGATAAGGCAGCTAGAAATATACAAGTCGATCATTCGCGGATTATTGATGTTGGCAATCACGGCAGTGATGTGTTTTTGCGCACTGCGCCGGGGGCCATGGCTTTTGTTCACGGTAGCAGTGGGCAAAATATGGGCACTGCGGTTGTGGATAGCATGCAGATACATGCATCAAGAAAAGCCAGTCAGATTCAAAAAATAGAATTACAGCATCAAGACACTCCAGACGCCGCTTGGCAGGTGCTGGTTCATTACCTGGACGATCACAATGAATCAGCAATAGCGACGTATGAGTTTAATGCTGCTAATACACAAACAGTGGTTGATCTCAAAGAAGACTTCGGCGTGTCTTTTCAAATCAAAGGGGCGGCCGAAGCTGGAGATCAGCTGTACTATCAGCAGGCTAAAACCCTAAATGGCGATGATGAGCTCAATATATTAAATGTTTTGGCTGATGTAATAGCAGCACTTGAGCAGCCAACCAAAGGCGATGCCACAGCACAAGCCAGGCTGCAAAACTCTCTTAATCAAGCGTTACAAACCATTGATATCAATTATGACAATGTGCTCACAGTGCGCGCATCTGTGGGCTCGCGTATGAATGAGCTAGAAAGCCTGGCAGACAGTGGCTCTTTGCAATCATTGCAAATTTCCAAAGAGCTTTCACGGCTTGAAGATGTGGATTACTACACTGCAACCACACAACTATCGCTACGCAAAATGGCTCTGGAGGCGGCATCTATGGCATTTATAAAGATACAAAGCACCAGCCTTTTTTCGATGGGCAAATAATTGACCGTAGCTAGATAAAGGTATTGATATCACACATATCAGGGAAAAACTTACAGAGAGATCATCATGAATAAGTTGCGATTAAAGAGTTTTTTTGTGCTCTTGGTAGCGTTGCTGTGCGTATGTACTGTTTTAGCTGCTATTTCAGGTATCTATCATGCGAATCAATTGGCTGCAATTGCTGGCAGTCAAGGAAAAACCGCGATCAATGCCCTCATGTTGCAGCTCACTATATTAGTAGTGTTTAGCTTGGTTATCGCAGGGATCGCCTTGGGCGTATTTCAGACGCGTTTTTTTACTCCCTTACGACAATTGCGTTTGCATATAGAGGCGATTGCTGGCGGTGATCTGAGTCAGCGTATACAGCCATCTTTACGCGATAATGAGCTTAATTTGCTCTATGTGAGCGCACGCCGGATGCAAGAAAGTCTGATTCGAACCATGTCACTAATGCGTAACTTAGCAGATGAGGTGTTGGCTGAAACCAATGAAATGGTTGATCGAAATAATGGGCTAAGTACACGCGTAGAGGGGCAGGCAGCGGCATTACAGCAAACCGCGGCCAGCATGGAACAATTAGCCAGTACTGTTCGTCAAAATGCAGATAATGCTCACCAAGCGAATCAACTCGCAGTCACCGCATCCGAGGTTGCTCAGCGTGGGGGGGATGCGGTGGGAGAGGTCGTCAATACCATGCAAGCAATCTCTGCGAGTTCTAACAAGATCTCTGATATCGTGGGTGTGATTGATAGCATTGCATTTCAAACTAATATCTTGGCTTTAAACGCTGCTGTAGAAGCAGCACGTGCAGGTGAACAAGGGCGCGGTTTTGCGGTTGTGGCTTCAGAGGTGCGCGCCTTAGCTCAGCGCAGTGCGCAGGCAGCTCGTGAAATAACGGATCTAATTGAGGACTCAGTGGCTAAAGTCGGCGAAGGTTCGACACAAGTAGAACGTGCCGGAAATACCATGCAGGAAATCGTTGATTCGGTACACCGCGTGACAGACATTATGGGCGAAATCAGTGCTGCTACGATCGAGCAGTCCAGCGGGATTGAGCAGGTTAACCGAGCTGTAAATCAAATGGATCACAGTACCTCGCAAAATGCACATATACTCGAACGTGCTACGGCGGCCGGTCATCTACTTAAAAACCATGCCAGTCGTTTACAGGAAAATGCTGTCGTTTATCGGCTACCAGGGGCTGAAATTATTGATTTGGGAATACGCAAGAAAAGTCAACCAGCGTCAAACGATAAAGCAACACAAAAATCTCCTGCATTAGCAACGAAAGCGCCGCAAAAAAGTGCTGCCAATGAAAACCCAAGCGGGCGAGAAATGAAGAACAGTAATGAGGTAGTTAAAAACAACAATCATCCAAAAGGGAAAAAAGACCATCAACTGTTGCGCCCTGATTTAAGCGGCCAAACTCGTTCTTCGGCTGAGGATGATTGGGAAGAGTTTTAATAACAAGGGCTATTCATTTAGCCCCCACAGTATATTGTGAAGGGCATCGAACCCAGTGGCGAATAATTCGAGCATAAAAGGAGCGGTGTGTGGGATTACCAGTACCAAGAGAATAAAACCAACGCTCAGTGTAATGGGAAAACCAACTGCAAAAACAGTCAGCTGTTGTGCTGTCCGATTAAGAATGCCAAAGGCCAGATTGATGCTAAGTAAAACGATAATAAGTGGCAAAGCTAAAAGCAGACCTGAAAACCATATATAGCGACTCCAGTCTAAAAAGACCCCAATGCCGTCTACTGAAAGAGGTGTCAAAGCGACGGGGATTTCAGTAAAACTATAAAACAGGACATCCAGCAAAAATAGATGGCCATCTACCGAGATAAAAATCAGCATGGCCACAACATTAAAAAAACGGGCAAGCACTGCTGTATTACTGCCCGTGGCTGGATCAAAAAATGATGCAAAGGAGAGTCCCATTTGTAATCCAACAAATTCTCCGGCTGTTTGTACCGCTGAAAAAATGATGCGCATGGTTAGCCCCATCAGTAGCCCGATGAGTGTTTGCATCAACAGTAGAAACAAGATTTCATAGAGATTGCTGTGGATTAAATCAGGGGCTGGCAGCGTAGGCCCAATAATGATTGAAAATACCGCGGCAAGCCCTACTTTGACACGTGCAGGAATGCCCGATTCACTAAACAAGGGGGCTGCCATGAATAGGCCCAATAAGCGTAAAAAGGGCCAAAAATAAATACTGAATAGGGCCAGTAATTCGTTGTAACTAAAGCTAATCATGGCATTGCGACCAGGATATAAAGCCATTTTTTCAATAAATATTATCGGGTATGCCGCTGAGTAAAGCTTGAATATATTCCACCATTGTGCTGATGAGCCACGGCCCTAACAGCACAATAGCAATTGCCACAGCTACAATTTTGAGTGTAAAGGGCAAGGTCATTTCATTGATTTGAGTGGCTGCTTGAAACACACTGACAACCAGTCCAACCACGAGGGTGGTGAGCAGCAAAGGTCCCGCCATGGACAAGGCTACTTTGAGAGCCGTATAGGTCATGGTCATGACTGTTTCAGGGGTCATCGTTATATTCCTACAGCTTCGTTATGCTTGATTAGAAACAAACACATAACTAATGTTAGATATAAAAACTGCGTGCTAATGAGCCCAGTAGTAAATGCCAACCATCAGCCAATACAAAAAGCATCAGCTTAAAGGGTAGAGAAATAGTGACTGGTGGCACCATCATCATCCCTAGCGACATTAAAACGCTGGCAACTAGCAAATCAATAATTAAAAAAGGGATAAAGACGGTAAATCCGATTTGAAATGCTGTTTTTAGTTCGCTTGTGATGAAGGCGGGCACTAAAATGCGCAAGGGGGTTTGTTCGGGTCCTTCAAAAGGCCCTGTTTGTGCTAAATCGGCATAAAAGATGAGATCATTTTCACGGGTTTGGTGCAACATGAATTCCTTGAGCGGCTCAGCACCTCGTTCAAGTGCTTGAGCAAGTTGTATTTTTTCTTGACTCAAGGGGATATAAGCATGCTCATAAATTTCATCAAAAACTGGTGCCATCGCGAAAAATGTCAGAAATAGAGCGATACCAATTAAAATGCTATTGGGTGGCGCAGCGCCTGTACCCATGGCATTACGCAATAATCCCAACACAATAATGATACGTGTAAAGCCCGTCATCATAATCAGAGCTGCAGGAATGAAAGTGATGAGTGTGAGCACGACCAAGGTCTCAATGCTAAGAGACCAAATTTGCTCTCCTTGCTCATTCAGGTTGCTTGTAATAGAGGGCATCGGTAGCGTTTGCGCATGGACTAGATCGGGCCAGAAAAGGGCCAAGCCAGCCAGCAAAAACACAACGCCCAACCGTCCTCTGAGTGGTTTATTTGGGTTGGATTTATTTTTTTTCGGGGTTGTGGTTTCGGGATGCAAGTCTTTGGTTACATTTTTTAGTACTGTGCTGAAAGGCTCATCTGTAGGGGGAGCCATGCTCTGCTGGGTAGGTTCCAGCAAAGAAATGTGATGCGGGGTCACACCAATCAATAAACGTTTACCTTTGTGTTCAATGATCATCAGCTGCATACGTGGCCCCAAGCGCAACCGCTGTAACACATGCAGTGAGCTTTGATTACGTTGCGGGCTCAACCCTAATCGACGTACGAAGAAGGCCAAAGCTAAAATAATCACGATCACGAGCGCTAGGCTGGCTGATATTTTTATTAAATCACCGCTGTTCATAGTGCCACGTCAAAACTTGATAATCATTATGTTGATGGAGGGGCATCAGCGGGTATTTAATCGATGAATGCGATCACTAGGGGTGATGATGTCTGTGATACGAATGCCATACTTATCATCCACAACCACAACTTCTCCCTGGGCAATCAGATACCCATTGACATAAACATCCATAGGCTCTCCAGCCAATCCGTCCAGCTCTACGACTGAACCTTGTCCTAACTGAAGAATGTTTTTAATGGTCAGACGTGTTCTGCCCAGCTCAACAGACAGCTGCACAGGGATATCCATAATCATGTCAATGTCGCTTGGACTCACCTCGGGATTTTGCTCAAGGGGTTGAAAGATACTGTCAGCATTATCTTGCGTAGTCTCTGCGTGACCATCGTTTTGTGCCTGAGAACTGCCCTGTGCTTGTTCGGCGAGTGCTTCTTCCCAATTAATATCCAGTTCATCTTGGGTGTCATTGGGCGTATCTTTGGTATGCCGTTCATTCTTTGGATTCGTCATCGCTACTCACCTTGTGCAATTTAGATTCTTGATAAGACAAAATACGGTTGACGCGGATTGCATAATGGCCATTGAAAGTGCCATAACCACAGCGCAGTATTGGAACTCCGTCGACATGCGCGGTCATCTCGGTAGGTAGTTCCATCGGTAAGACATCACCTTTTTCCAGGCGCAGTATTTTGCCAATGGTCGAAGAGATGGTTTGAAATTCTGCTCTTAGCTCGACTTCGGCGCTGCGGACTTGATTGCTTAATTGGCGTGTCCAGCGCTGATCTATTTCGCTATTGTTCGCATCTTGCAAAGGCCGCGTTAATAGATCGCGCAGTGGTTCAATCATGGAATAAGGCAGGCAAACATTCAGATTGCCGCCTTGAGCACCAAATTCAATGCTAAAAGGTGTCACTACCACGAGTTCATTGCTGGTGCTGATGCGCGCAAATTTAGTGTGCATTTCAGAACGTATATATTCGAAATCCAGCGGATAAACATTTTCCCAAGCACTGCAATAGCTTTCGAGTGTATGGGTGAGCAGCCGTAAAATTATGCGTTGCTCGGTGGTGGTGAAATCACGACCCTCGATGCGGGTGTTGTAGCGTCCATGCCCCCCAAATAAGCTATCAATAATTAAAAATACCAGGTGCGGATCAAAGGTAAATAACGCTGTACCCCGCAAAGGTTTGAGAGCAACCATATTCAGATTGCTGGGGACGGGTAGGTTGCGTTCAAAATCACTGTATTTTTGGATACGTACAGAACCAACCGTAATATCTGCGTTGCGGCGCATAAAACTAAGTAGGGTGTGGCGTAAATGACGAGCAAATCGTTCATTGATAAGCTCTAGCGTCTGCATGCGATGCCGGATAACCTTTTCAGGTGAGGTCAGATCATATGGCCTTACACCGCCAATCGTGGTGGGCTGTTCTTCGTCTGGGAGCTCTTCGCCTGTCACTCCGGCTAATAGTGCGTCAACCTCATCTTGGGATAAAAAACTTTGGTAGGACATTACTGCACCACAAAAGTGGTAAATAAGACATGGTTAATTTCAGGCCCACGATTGGCAGGTGGGTAGGGTAGGCTCAAGGAATCGTCCAGCTGCTGAATTAACTTTTCGCGCCCGGTAGGTGTCTGTACTTGCAGCGGGTCTTGCAACGACAGTACGTGCAAGATGCGATCGCGTACTACTGGTTGATATTGTTGTAATAGTTCACGCGAGTTATTGTCAGCCACTTGCAGTGTAATTCCGACATAAAGAATGCGAGAACGACCATCTTGTTCAAGCGTGACAGTAAACGGTTCAAAGTCTACAAAATTAGGTTTTCCATCGCTGATAGCGGGTTTTTGTATGGACTTGGAGTCAACATTACTGGTAGCGAGCTGCGTTTGTTTACCACCCAGATTAAGTTGGGACAGAGAAAAATCAGGCCAAACAAAATATAAAGTAGTTAAAGCGCTGAGCACTCCGACCACCAAAACCAATAAAATGATCCTGAAAACACGCTGACCCAGACCTATCTGGCGAGGCCTTTGGTAGGCTGCCCGAGGTTGTTGATTGCGGCGGGCCGATGAAGAAGTATTCATGGATTTTTATAATGCACTTAGAGTAATTAGATAGAAACTAGGCAAATGTATTAATGATTGATTGTGGTTGGGAATAAAAAACCGTTGGATTAGCAGGTGTTTCAGCTTCGGTGGTGGGGGAGTCTATGTCAGTGGATGAATGCTCCGCCTTTCTTTGGTTTTGATTGAGTGCCTGTTTATAGGCCAGGTATTGTTCATCCGCGGTTTGCTGTTCACCACCAACCGAGGTGTTACCTAGTTCCAGCCCAGACTGCTCAAACTGTTGTAATAACTGCGGCAGAGCTTGTTCAACACTTTGTCGCACATAAGCGTGAGGAGAAAAGAACTGTGCACTGATTTGACCTTCTTGTAGGTGCAGGTTGACCTGCAGGGGGCCCAGATGCGGCGGATCTAGTCTAATTTGGGCGACTGATTGCCCAGAGGTAGCATTAGATGCAATACGCAAAAGATTCTTTCCTAGTTGTTGAGGCCACTGTGGGTGTTGCACGTGCAAATTAAGCTTATCTTCAAAAACGGGTATTGAATGATTTAGATTTGGAGATTGTGTGCTTACTAGATTCGGTGCAGCCAGTTGCGCCGTCTGTAATGATGGGAAAGCACTGTTGGATTCCATTCCAGTAGTGTGCATCAATCCAGTTGAAGTGGTGTTGGACACATTTTTTGCTGTGCCAGCGAGCTCCTCGGGGGTTTCTATCGAGGTGTTGCTCATTAATTTGGCCTGTGAACTTTTAGTCAGGTTCAAGCTTTTACTGGGGCTGTTTTTTTGCTGATGATAGTTGTTGGTAGAAATATGTTTGGGTTTGTCTTTCTGTTCGAAAGTAGCCCCAGAGAGCACATGTGGAATTATTGCTGAGTTTTGCTTTGATTTTGGTGCGTCATTCTGTAATCCAGGTTCACTGGTTTTACGGTCAAGGCTAAAACGAGCGGTGCGCAGCATTTTTTCTTGGCCAGGGTGTAAATTTTGACCCAGTATCGATGCAAAGTTTTTTATTCTATGTTGGGGTTCGTTTGGATTTGCGTGCTGAGCAATTTTTGCCCAACCATCTTTAGCAGCGGGTTGCTCGAAAAGCTGTACTAGTGTCAATGCGAATGCAGATGGGCTGTGGTCACTTTCTTGTAGACCCTCGTCTAAAGGTCTCGAAAGGCCTTTGTGAGTGGCGGATTTAAGCTGCTTGGCTGTAAGCAGGAAGTCAATTGGGGTAGAAATCATAAAATTTCCTGGCTAAACGGGGCTTGAGCACGCTGTGCTAATTGACTGGCTATTTCATCATTGTGGCGCTGTTCATGACGGTTGGCCTCATATCGCGCTGCATGCTGTGCACGCTTGATGAGGGTTTCAAAGGCGTTACAACGTTGTTGTAGTTCTTGCCATTTTTGTTGTGTCTCGGCGCGTTGCGCGGATAGCTGCACTACTCTATTATTTTGCTCTGCTATTGCGGTTTCTAAAGTGCCAATAAAGCGGAGAAAATTGTGATAGTTTGTGATTGAAACCCCCAGTTTGGATGTCTCATTTAAACGTTGCGCATATTCTTGATGATATTGCTCCAATTGCTGTAACTGTTGTAGAGCTGTTTTATAGTTTTGATGCATAGTGCGTAGCGTTTGAGCCGTCTGTTCGAGTTGGGTTTGGTTCAACTCTAATAAGCGTTGAAAACTTTTGTGCTCAGAGGGTGAAACCATGTCAGGCTCCTGCAGGACGGGCAAAGATGTGGTTCAGCTCAGCGATTGCACGTGCGTAATCTACCGCTTCGTACATATCTTGTTGTAAGTATTGCTGCAGTTGTGGGTAGCGCTGGATGGCTGTGTCAGTAGCAGGATCTTGGCCGGGCACATAGGCCCCGACTGTGATCAAATCATGATTGCGCTGGTACAAATAGGCATCTCGCTTAAAGTGTTGCACCAAATTCCTTTGTTCTGTAGGTACTATTTGGGCCAGTACCCGCGAGACTGATCCCTCGATACTAATCGCTGGATAATGGCCGCTGTCTGCCAGTTGCCGAGAAAGAACCACGTGGCCATCTAAAATGGCACGGGCCGCATCAGCTATGGGATCTTGCTGATCATCGCCCTCGGTTAAAACAGTATAAAAAGCTGTTAAAGAACCGTCTCGACTGTGCGCATGACTATTGCCGGCACGCTCTACCAGAGCTGGCAACCTATTAAAAACTGAGGGTGGGTAGCCTTTGGTAGCCGGCGGTTCTCCTAGTGCCAATGCTATTTCGCGTTGAGCCATCGCGTAACGTGTTAGTGAGTCCATGATGAGCAGGACATGGTGCCCGGTATCACGAAAGTGCTCGGCGATGCGAGTGGCATAACTAGCCGCTTGCAGCCTGAGCAGTGGTGATACATCTGCCGGTGCAGCGATTACTACCGATCGTTGTAAACCCTCTGTCCCCAGATTTTGGTCAATAAATTCACGTACTTCGCGGCCGCGCTCTCCAATTAAGCCCACGACTACAACATCTGCTTGGGTAAAACGCGCCATCATTCCTAAAAGCACACTTTTACCCACGCCTGAGCCAGCAAATAGGCCCATGCGTTGGCCCCGGCCAACGGTCAATAGCCCATTAATAGCGCGCACACCAACATCTAGCACTTCCTTGATAGGGGGACGCTGCAGAGGATTTATTGGGGTGTTATTCAGTGCCGCAACTGGACCATTCAAGGGGCCATTGCTATCCAGAGGTTGCCCTGTGCCATCCAGCACTCGGCCTAGCAATTGTTTGCCGATGGGCAATGCCCGCGCGGGGGTGCTGTCCGTATTAAAAGGAATGTTCTTTTTGATGCCATCTTGCAATGATTCGGTGCGTACAGAGAGAGGGCGAATCGCAGCTCCAGGCTCAATATTTGACAGGGGCTGTAAGGGCATCAAATAGGTGATGCCTTTGGCAAAGCCAACCACCTCGGCATCGGACCAAGGGTGAGTCGCGTGGGGTGTAAAAATTTGACAGGCAGCGCCAATCGGTAAATTGAGTCCAACAGCCTCTAAAACTAAACCGGTCGCGCGTATGATGCGTCCTTCACGCTGCAACCGTGGTGTTTGGTTGACACGTTGCTGTGCTAATTCAAGGATGCGTAAACTACGTGAAAGAAAACCAGTTTCCAAATTCATTTCATTGTTTATCTGCAGATTTAAGGCTATTTACACCAGGGTCGGCTTTTGCATGTGCCATTTCTGGCAACAGTGCAGCGAGGATTTCCTGCCAACGGCTGTGTAGTTGAGCATCGACCAGTCCCCATGGGGCTTGTATGACCACACTGCATGGGCTTAAATTCGAATCAGCATAAAGCTGCCAGTGAGATTTCCATTCAGGGTGTTTGGACAAAACAGTATGGTCATCAGGATGCACATAAACAGTGATGGGTTGTTCATCAGTCAGATGGCGAACGGCTCTTTGAATTAAAGGCAAAAGGTCATAATTTTGAGCCTGCACCTCTTGTTGTAAGATGCGTTCTGCCAGTGCACAGCATAGACTGACCAAAGCCTCTCCCAGGGTGTCATCCAATTGCTGCAACTGTTCAGTCGCTTGCACAATCAGGGTGTGCAGTTGATTGATCTTCTCCAGCTCTAATTCTTTAGCTTCTTGTTGCGCTCGTTTCAGTCCTTCTTGGTAACCTTTTTCAAAGCCTTTTTTGTGGCCCTTGCTATGCCCTTCGTTGACTCCTTGCTGGAAGCCTTGCTCGTGTCCTTTGGCGAGACCTTTTTTGTGCCCTTGGGCATGCCCCTGAGCGGTAGCTCGAGTGCGTACCTGCTGAATTTCTTCAAGGGCATGGCGCAGTGTTTCTGCGCTCGGATGGGCAGCCTCGGTATTATTCTTTGCGCGATTAATGGGTTTTTGGTTTTCAGCGCTTGTCATGGCCGGCATGGTCCAAGGACGCCAGTTCATGTGCTGCTTAGATGATGTAGTCATCGCCACCTGGCCCTCCTAGAGTGATTTGTCCAGACTCCGCTAAACGACGTGCAACCTCAACGATTGCTTTTTGCTCTTCTTCAACTCGTGAAATGCGCATAGGTCCTTGCGCTTCAGTGTCTTCACGCAGCATATCTGCAGCCCGGCTGGACATATTACGGAAAAACTTTTCGCGCAATTCGTCAGTGGCCCCTTTAAGGGCGATGGCCAGAGCACTGGTTTCAATTTCTTGGAGAATAAGCTGTATCGCCATGTCTTCGATGTCAATCAGGTTCTCAAAGACAAACATTTCTTCGACGATGCGTTCTGTCAGGTCATTATCCATATCACGCAGATTGTCTACAATCGCTTCTTCATTGACAGAGCTCATGTAGTTAAGAATTTCAGCGGCAGTACGCGGTCCCCCCATTTTGCTGCGTTTGGCTCCTTGACCAGAGAGCATTTTGTTAAGAACCTCAGTGAGCTCTTGCAATGCATTGGGCTGAACGCCCCCAAAAGTTGCAATGCGTAAAACCACATCATCACGCAGGCGTTCGGGCAGCTCGATTAAGATATCAGCAGCCCGATCGCGTTCCAGGTGAACTAAAATAGTGGCAATGATTTGTGGGTGCTCGTCGCTAATCAATTCGGCAACACTCGCGGCATCAAGCCAATTAAGCGCATCAATACCCCCGCTGTCACCATCTCCGCTATCGAGAATATCTTCAATGATGCCTGCAGCACGGTCTTCGCCCAATGCTTTGTTAAGCACCGAGCGAATAAAATCGTCTGAGTCCAAAGTAACCGCCATGAATTGGTCGGCTTCTGCGCGAAAGGACTCCAGTATTTGATCCATATCTGCCCGGGTTACTTGACGCAGTTGTGCCATTGCCATACCCAGTTCCTGTACCTCACGGGGGTTTAGATAACGAAACACTTCAGCAGCGGCGTCCTCACCAAGAGCCATCATCAGAATAGCGCTATCGCGCAATGGGTCTTTATCGTCTTGAGCTGTCATTGCTTTGGTCTTTGTTCATCCACGCGCGAAGAACCATGGCGACGGCTCGGGGATCTTTTTCTGCCATGCTGCGAGCGGTATTAAGATTTTGTTCGTAGCGGTTGATTTCGGCAGCACGCTCCTGCACGGATTGCTCTCTTTTTAGATGCTTGTCTTGTTCTTCGCGTATGGCTTGCGCCTGTGCCCAGGTATGTAGCCCATTTTGAATAAGAGGTTGGAGCACAATGCGCCAGACTGCAAAAAACAGTAGTGTGAGTAACAAATACTTGATGAGTGTAAAAGTCATTTCAACGAGATCGTATTTTTCTAAAAAATGCGTGCTTTGTTTTTTCTGGCTATCACTGAAACGAGCATTGACGATGCTAATGGTATCGCCTCTTTCAATTTGATAACCAACAGCCTGTTTGACAAGGTCTTGTAGATTGGCGAGTTCTTTTGTGCTGAGCGGCTGCCAATCGTCATCGATTGGGCGTTCATTGACGACTACAGCGATAGATAACCGCTTAAGTTGGTTTTGTGCTCCTTTGACGTGCCGAATCAGTCGATCAACCTCGTAATTGCGAATTATTTCAGTACGCGCATTCGCTTGGGATGCCTGTTGTTGGCTTTCTTGGAGCGCGCTAAGTAATTGGCCTGTTGAGCTATTGTTTTGATTGGTTTCAGAGACGTTATCATCGGTTGTTCCGTCTTCTTCTGTAGTCACGATTGGCGCCGTCGCGGGGGTTGGCGGCTGGTTACTGAGCGCCCCTGGAACCCCTTGGGCAAGACCGGGTTGATTGTCGATAGAGGTCAGTTGTTGCTCACTGCGCACAGCTGCCGTATCGGGTATTTGGTTAGGGGAATATGTTTCCGAGGTTTCCTCGCGTTGGGCAAAATCTATTTCAGCGTTCACTTGGGCGCGTACATTATCTTCGCCTACGATAGGCTCTAAAATATTTAAAATTCGTTCAATGGCCAGTTGCTCAAACTCATGGGTGATTTGGCGTTGCTGGTTTAGCTGCTTGGATTCTTCACTGGAGCCACTCAGTAGCCGTCCGTTTTGATTAACGATCGAGACATGTTCGGCTTGTAAGTTGGGCACACTTGATGCTACTAGCCAAGTGATCGCTGAAACTTGCTCTGCGGCCAAATGACGTCCAGGATAAAGAGTGAGCATTACCGAGGCTGAGGCAGGTTGGCGCTGCCGTGTGAATAAGGTGTCTCGTGGCAGGGCAAGATGGACGCGTGCTTTCTCAACTGAAAATAACGATTCTATAGTTTGGGCGAGTTCCCCTTCGATGGCACGTTGGTAATTAACCTGTTCAGTAAATTGACTGGCTCCAAAGCGCAGCTCATCCATGATTTCATAGCCCACACTGCCGCCGCGAGGCAAGCCCTGTGCCGCTAGATTCATGCGGGTTTTATAGACATCCCCTTTGGGGACATAAATAGCCGAGCCTTGATCTTTTAATTTATAGGGCACATTCATCTGCTCAAGGGCTGCAATGATAGCGCCTCCATCTCGATCTTCTATTTGGCTAAACAAAATGCCATATGCTGGGGTGCGAGACCATAAAAGAATCACCACCAAGATAGCCACCAGAGCAGCAGCTATTCCTATTTGTGCCCATCGGGGCAGGGCACGCAAAAAGCCTAAACCAGGCATACGCTGTAGGGTATGGGCAATTTGGCTCATTCACCAGCTCATGAGGAATCTAAATTAAAAATGAATAAGTAAATCTACTCGTCAAGGTCATTAGACTGACATGCTTGCGATTTCTTGATACGCAGCGACCAAGCGATTACGCATCTGGACGGTGGTCTGTAAAGCGAGATTTGCTTTCTGTAAATCAACCATAACGTCATTTAAGCTGACTCCTGGAGTACCTAGTTCGAAAGCCTGAGCCTGTGTATTGGCCTGATTTTCAACCGCTGAAGCAGCCCGCAAAGCCCCCCCTAGTGCATCCGCAAAGGTGCCCGATGGGGGTGTTTTTGGATTTACATGGGCTGACGCTAAAGTGGGTTGTTGTGCTGCCTGACTGGCAATGGAATCAAGAGTGGCATGCACTTGTGCCATCTGAGATAACGCAGCCTGAGACATAAGGTAAAACCTCTGCAAATAAAGCTTGAGTGACGTAAAAAGCATTCTCCAAAGCACTGCCTTGGTGATATTTGCAATACTTTACTCTTTTTTATTGACGCCTAAGTCAGCTATTAGACGGGTAAAATAGGGCTTTATTATGTGAATGATTGCTTAGGACAAAAAACGCAAACCAAATATGGTAAGTGTGTACAGCTTTGTCTGAGTCCATAAGTGCTTTTTCCTATTCTTTATTTTCTAGCTCAACTTCATAGACCCAAGCTAATAATTCTGCCACCACCTCATACAGAGTAGCGGGGATATACTCATCGAGATCTAATTGCATTAATAGGCTGACAAGCTCGGGTTGATTATGCACATAGAGCTTGGATTGTTTAGCGTGGCGGATGATGGCTTCAGCCATTTCGCCATAGCCTTTGGCAACCACTCGAGGTGCCCGATCTGATTTATCCTTGTAACTCAGGGCCACTGCGCTACGCCGTTTTGGGTCTGTGTGCTCAGTCATTGTATGAGGTCTAATTATGAATATATTTAGCTTTTAAAAGTTTCCTCGACCTGTTCTTGCCAGTGGATATGAGGCTTTGGATGGATACTGCGCAAGCGTTCCTTTAGAGGCGACACAAAAGATTTAAGCTGTTTTATGCGGGTCGGCGTAGCACTGATAAGTATGGTGAGTTCTTGTGCGGTCCATTGAATATTAAATCCTAGCGTATCGTCCAAAGAAAATAGTAGTTCTATTTGGCTATTCCAAGGGGCGCAGTGACTTTTATTTGTGTCGCGGTAGTCATCTGCATCTGGTTGTGCTTGGTTACGCCAAAGCATTTGCATTCCTGGCCAGAGTTCGCCGCGCCATTCCCATTGTTGGGTGGCCAGTAATTCTAATTGTTGACGTATTATTGTGCGTAACTCGGGGGGTGGTTCAGGGCTAGGCTCGTTTGCAGAATAAGTATTTGCAGTAAGAGTATTTTGTGGTTGCTGCTGTAAACGGTCGTCTCTTTCAGATTGTCTATGCATGCTGTCATATAGCAGACTTTCATAAAAAAGGCCGCTGTTGAACAGCTCATTGCGCAATCGCTGCTGCATTTTTGGGGCGCGCAGTTCATGAGTCTGTTGGGCCTGGCTCGTTGTCTGTAGCGGCTGCAGTAGAGGGCGGCGTCCTGTGATGGCACTGGCTTTGGGTTGTTGATTTAACAGTTGCAAAATAAACTGTGCAGTGCGACCTAAATGGGTTTGCAGCGATTTTTGGGTACCGTCGTGTTGCAGTGGGCTGTTTGTGGTAGCACTACTTTTATGATGTGGCGTGATTTGTGCAGGCTGGTTGTTGTGTTTGGTTTGTGCTGTGGTGCGCGTGTCAGGATGTTTTAAAGGGCGCCCAGGGTGGCTTTTCTCGCCGGGTATGACGGCGTCAGATCGGGCACCTGACGCCAAATTAACCTGCTGGGATTGGGTTATTCCCAAGAGGCTATCCAGACGCTGAATTAAAATTGTGCCCAGTTGTGATGGCCCACCGGTACTCATGCTTTTAATTCCCTTTGTGCTCAGTGCGTTCTGGGCTGCATAGGATTGGTGTTGTTTTTCTTGGGGCTATAAACATATTCAATGATTTGATTGTGTGGGATTAGGATCGCTCGGATTTCAGCATCATTGGTCAATATTGTGCTCAAGAGAGCACGCCTTTTTCTTTGTTGCTCTCGGGTCAAGCTGGGTAAATGCTTTAACAGTTCCAAAATATCAGTATAAACATGGCATAGCTCGGCAGCAGTTATCCATTGTTGTTGCCGCATGCTTTCAATAATCTGGTTGCTCAGTTGCGCCAATTGTTGATACAGGGCAAGTGGTGAGTTTGCATTTGGTGAGTTGGGCATAGGCAGTTTGTTAGCCGGTGGTGGCTGCTTTGCACGATAGGAGTACGGCTTCGTTCCAGGCATCATGCAGGTTAGTGAGCATTATATCGGCAGTTTCCAAGTGATTTTCATCGGCATTAAGGTTGGCTTGTAGCAAATGATAAACAATGAGCTCATAGCTATTAATTAAATGCGTGCTGACATCGCCACCAATATCTTTGTTTACGGCTGCTTTGAGCCCTGTATCGATAATATCAACCGCTTTGGAAATCATGGATCCACGTAGGGCGACATCACCATTTTGGAGATGTATTCGAGCTTTTTTGATAGCCGTACGCGCACCCTGAAAGAGTAAATTTATTAATTGCTCGGGACGGGCGGCGAGTACTTGTGATTCCAACCCCACTTGTGCGTACTGTTGGGCACCCGTTGCGCGTCTATTTCGGGAATAATGGGAGATTGTCATGAGTTATCCATTTTGTTTGTTCATGTTGGCCAGCATTCCAAGCTGCTGACTCAGGTACATACTGGTTTGATCCATTTGACTGACAAGTACATCTAACTGCTGGAATTGTTTTTGATAATTGGCCATACGTGCATCAATACGACCTTGAGTATTTTGGTATTGCTTTTGCAGGCCGCGAATTTCATTGTTGATACTATCCGTCGCGACATCCAGAAAACTTTTATGAGCTCCATTGCTTTTAAGAAACGGTGTAATAGCCTGGATCATCTGCTTGCCAAGTCCATCATCATCAGCAAAAAGGCGGCTGACCCCTTCGGTATCATTGGTTAATGCTTCATTGAGCGTATTGTCATTAATCTTTAATTTACCAGTGCTGTGATCCGTTTCGATGCCGATTTGCCCCAAGGTTCCAAGACCTCCTCCAGGCAGACTAAATTGTAAGGCTGTCATGAGTTGGGTCTTGACACGACGAGTGGTTGAATCGCCCATTAATGCACTGCCTGACTGGTTTTCAATGTCATAGTGGGTGAGTTTATCAATGTCATCCAAGAGTTGGTTATAACGATTGACCAGTTCTGTGATTTGCTTTTTACTACTATCAAGATCGCGTGTGATATTGATTTCAGCGGGGGCGTCATAACTACGGTGTGCCGACAGGGTAAAGTCCACACCCCGTATTACGTTTTTAAATTCATTGCCAGCACTACTGATACTAATGCCGTTTACCGTGATTTCAGCATTTGCCGCTGCATTGACGGTGTAGTTTTGAGTGTTTTCATCAGCTGCATAGCCAAGTTTTTCATCCAGTTGTGTATCGGAGAACTGCAGGCTATGGATGGCTGCCTCTGTGCCCGTATCACGCGCACGTAACATTAATCGGTAAGGTAATTCTGAACCATCATTGATTACAGTGGCATTAACCCCCAAGGTCGGATTGGCATTTATTTTTTCGACGAGCTGCTCTAAAGAAGTACCCGCTGCAATGTTTATTTGAGCCTCTGAGCCATCGTGCAACCGAATC
This sequence comes from Paenalcaligenes sp., assembly GCA_035301625.1. Taxonomy (GTDB): domain Bacteria; phylum Pseudomonadota; class Gammaproteobacteria; order Burkholderiales; family Burkholderiaceae_B; genus Paenalcaligenes. The sequence goes on along the minus strand of DATGTW010000172.1, from coordinate 10,258 downwards.
CCCATGGTGGAATCTGTATTCGTTAGTGCACTATTAAAATCGGTCATGCCTCGGCCAATGAGCTCTTGAGCGCGGGCTGTCTGATGTACTTCGATTTGATAGCTGCCTGCGATGGCCTGATTGTTTGCCTGGACTTTAATCCCATCGTGGCTGCTGTGCGAGTCAAGCGTAATTAATGACTTTGGCTGTGCTATTTTTTCAGCCTGTTGATATAAGCTGTCCAATGCATTTTTTAATACGCCATAACCTGATAAACGGCTTTGTGCAGCGTCTTGGCGTTGTTCAATCATTTGTAGGGGGATGCTTTCTACTTTGAGCAAATCCTCAAGTAGAGTATCCAGAGGAAGCCCAGAACCAACTCCTATAGAAGAAATAGTGGCCATCTTTCAATATCCTTTACTGTTTTTTTACACGTGAGTGTTGACGCTTTGCCCTTGGAATGAGGTGATCATCTTTGCAATTTGCAGCAAGGCTTCTGAAGGAATGCTGCGCAATACTTCGCCGGTTTCATTATCAATGATGGATATGACGAGTCGCTCAAGATCAGGATCTATTTCAAACTGCATTGCTGTGGCCCAGGGGCGCATTTCCTCGTTAAGTTGCTTTAAAGCATTTTCTATTGAGTTCGGCAGAGTGTTTTTTGGGGATAATTTGCTGCCGAGAGTTTCCACGGGTTTAGAGACAGCGAGCTCCGTTTGTACGTGATTTGCCTCTTGTTTTAGATGGGCTTCTTGGGGCTGCTGCTGTATGTGAATGGCGTGATGAATAGGAATGGGTTTGACCATGGCGTATGAAGCTCCTAAACAGTGCGCTTATTAGACAATGGATTGCTATGAATCTATTTACGGCAGTTTCTGTTAATAATTTAGCCCGATAGTTGTAGCTTAGGGTAGACAATGCTCAGGCTAAGGTGCTGGATGACGGCAAAAAGTGCTTTTGTTCTTTGCTTCATCAGTGTTTGAGGCTCATTAAAATAAATTAGCAATTTCATAAATATGAGCTTCAACGTATGTCGCACAATGAAAATAAATTGATTCAACAGCATATGGGTTTGGTGCGTCGACAAGCATTGCGTATGTTGGCACGTGTGCCTCCCAGCGTTTCTTTGGATGATTTGATGCAGGCAGGTCTCATCGGGTTATTGGGTGCGATTCGGCGATACACTGAGCAAGCGGATGCCCAATTTGAGACTTATGCTGTCGCGCGAATACGAGGCGCAATCCTGGATGAATTACGCGGCGAAGATTGGCTATCACGATCTGCGCGCTCCAAAGCGCGTCAAATAGAGAGCGCTGTGAGTGAATTGCGCCACATACTGGGTCGAGAGCCCAGTGAATCCGAACTGGCCAAAGCATTAGGTTTATCGCTGAGTGACTATCAGCAGTTACTGTATGATGTCAGTGGTACGCAAGTAGTGCATCTGGGTGATATGCTTCGACATACTTCCAATGCCAGTGCAGACCCCTTGGATGTGCTTAGTACCGACCAAAGTACCCCGTCTTATGCACTGCGCACGCCACAAGAGCTCTTGATGACTCAGGCCCTGAGACAATGTCTGATAGAGGCGGTTAAAAAGCTTCCCGAACGAGAGCAGCTGTTATTGTCGCTGCAGTTTGAGCATGACCTGAATCAAAAAGAAATTGCCGCCGTGATGGAAGTTTCAGAAGGACGTATTTCCCAATTGCGTTCACAGGCAATTAGTCGCATTCGTTCTTATGTGCAAACACAACACTGGGAACGTATCCCCCAAGAAGTCGATATTGAAGTTTTGTTATAAGCTCTTTAGTCAATAATTCAGAGAAACAGTATCCCAGTACTTATTTTTATGCCTCAGTTTTTCATAGTTTTCCTAAATCACTTATGATAGGGATCTGATTCATGTGATAGAGACAGGATTGTTTGCTTTGGGAAACGAGCAAAAAAAAGAACAATGGGCTTTGAGCGCCGAGCTAGTAGCCGTCCTGGTAGCTGTAAATGGAGGCGAACCCAGTGTTCTGACCACGCATTGTGCACGGGCTTTACCGGCTGGGGTATTGCAAACTGAACACCGTTCGTTGCAAAACGGCCTGCGGCTTTGGGTCGAACAGTTAACAGGTTATCGGTTGGGTTATGTCGAGCAGCTTTATACGTTTGCTGATAAAGGTCGTGCTTATCTGACGGGAGGGCGCGTCATTTCTGTGAGCTATTTAGCGCTGACACTAGACAGCGAACAGCCGCAGCATGCAGATGTGGGGTGGCAGCTTTGGTATGGCTATTTCCCTTGGGAAGACTGGCGTCAAGGTAAACCCACTTTGCTTAGCGATTATATCGAGCCTAGATTACGGGCCTGGATAGCCAGTTGCGCTGATCATAAAGAGCGTGAACGCCGAGCGCAAAGAGTTTGTTTGGCCTACGGCTTAGATGGTTTTAGCTGGAACGAAGAAATGGTTTTACAGCGCTACGAGCTGTTATACGAGGCTGATCTCGTTCCAGAGGCCGAGCGCGATCATATCTTGTATGAACACGGTTTGCACCATGATCTGGATGAAGAATTATGGCTGGAAAATCATGCTCAGCATCCTTTGGGGCGGCCAATGCGTTTTGACCACCGACGTATTTTGGCGACAGGAATAGCACGATTGCGTGCAAAAATTAAATATCGCCCTGTGGTTTTTGAATTAATGCCCGACGCATTCACTCTATTACAGCTACAAACTGCCATTGAGGCCCTAGCAGGACGTGTACTCCATAAACAGAATTTTCGTCGTTTGGTAGAACAGCAAAATTTGGTAGAAGAAACGGGACAATATGCCAATGTCAGCGCTGGACGACCTCCTAAACTGTTTCGGTTTCGTGGCGATGTCATATTAGAGCGTTCTATTGCAGGCACCAAGCTGCCATTGGCTCGACAGCCACGTTGAACTTGAAAAAAACGCCACTCTGAATGGCGTTTTTTTATTTTCATTGGCGCTTGTCCATATCGTGATTGAGGGGATTTCACGTATTTATGCTCAAAAGGTGTATAATGCAATGCTCTTGTTGAGTATAAATGTTGGAGTAGTCATGAGCGTAACAACCTTGGCCAATGAGAATGCGCAGATTAACGCCTCTTTTTTGGCTGAATTATTTCCCCATCAGTACAGTGAGTTAATACAGACAGCTTTACAAGAAGATTTGGCGCGTGGCGGCGACTTGACCAGTCAAGCTTTAATACCTTTGGCACATGAAAGCGAATTGTTCATTTGCGCCCGTGAGACGGGTATTTTGGCGGGCAGAGGCCTGGTGACAGCTGTTTTTGCGCAGCTGGATGATCGTGTCCAAGTAGACTTTCATTGCCAGGATGGTGCACAAATACAACCGGGGCAAGTCCTGGCACGCATTCAAGGACCGACTCGTTCGATCTTGGCGGGTGAACGCACGGCTTTAAATTTTTTAGGGCATCTGAGCGGTGTGGCTACAGCAACTGCTGATCTATGTGCACGAGTGCAACCTTATGACAGCAAAATTACCTGCACACGCAAAACCTTGCCCGGACTGCGTGCTGTGCAGAAATACGCGGTAAGGGTAGGGGGTGGATATAACCATCGCTTGGCTTTGGATGATGCAGTGCTTATTAAAGACAATCATATTGCACTGGCTGGTGGGATTGCTCAAGCATTAACCAGGGCTCGAGAAACAGTAGGGCATATGGTGGCGATAGAGATCGAGGTTGATACCTTGGAGCAACTGGACGAAGCACTGGAGCATGGGGCGCAAATTATTTTACTCGACAATATGGGGCTAGAAACACTATTCACCGCAGTGAGAAAATGTGCTGGTCAAGCAGTCACTGAGGCCAGTGGTGGCATAACTCCTGAACGAATTCATGAAATAGCGGCAACTGGCGTTGATTATATTTCGGTGGGATGGCTCACTCATAGTGCGCGCAATTTAGATCTGGGCCTGGATGTGCTGTAGAGGCTTTCAGACATGTTTTTATCTGCTCTATTAACACCTGTATTGCAACGCATTGCGCCGAGCTTATTGTACTGTTTTAGGGTTTGGGCTTTAGGAGTTTTGGTGTGCTTGTGCGTGTCGGTTGTTGTCATTGCAGCTCCTTATCCTCACCGTCCTATCTCTTTGGTAGTGACCTTCCCACCAGGTGGCGGGACTGACTTATTGGCACGAAAACTGTCTGAGCGGTTAGCTGATTATCTGCCTGAGCCTGTGATCGTGGAAAATAAACCTGGGGCCAGTGGTAACATCGGGGCACGCCAAGTAGCTCAGGCCTTGCCCGATGGGCATACTTTATTGATGGTGAATAGTACCTATGCGATAAATCCAGGCTTTTATGCTGAAATGGGTTTTGACCCTGAACGTGATTTGGTACCTGTTGTAAACATTGCTTGGGTGCCTTCGGTATGGGTTGCACACCCTGATAAAGGACCTAAAAATTTGGCCGAGGCTTTGGCACTGGCACAGCAAAAAGCAGGGATTCAGTATGGTTCTTGCGGCGCTGGCACCCCCCAACATTTAGCAGCTGAAATGCTGCGCGTACAAACTGCAGTAAATTTAATGCATGTGCCTTATAACGGTTGTGGTCCTGCGGTTAATGACGTGCTTGCTGGTCATGTGGGAACAGCTTTTGTCACGCTTTCAAGCGCGGTGCCCTACATAAAACAGGGGGATTTGCGTGCACTGGCAGTGACATCTGCCGAACGTACTCAGGCGCTCCCGACACTACCTACAGTAGCTGAGCAGATAGAGCAGTCGTTTGATGTCTCTCAATGGCATGCTGTATTTGCTCCTGCGAAAACTCCGGCCACTGCCATTGAGTATTTGCGCACACAGATTGAACGCATCTTGGCAAAGCCTAAAATGCAGGCCGATCTGAAGTCGTTAGGCTATGAACTGGCCCAAGAAAAGACAGCAGACTTTGAAAAAATAGTGCGTACAGATTTACAGCGTTATAAAAAATTAGCCAATGAAATTCAGGTTAAGCCTACGGAATAGAGTCTTCTGCGCTGATGCATGCAGTCTGCAATAAATTCAATAGTTCAGCTAGCTGTCGTTCATCGCAGTGTTGGAGCAACCGTGCAGCAATTTGTGCGCGATCATTATTTAGGGCTTGATAAATTTTATCGCCTTGTGCACTTAAACTTAGAAGATGCATGCGGCGATCTGTTTCAGATTGGCGCCTTTTGATTAAGCCCAGCTTATGTAGCCCACTAATAGTACGCGCAATTTGTGCCTTGTCGGTGCGGCTGTGCTCTACTAGCGTTGATGGAGTGCATTGTGGATAGCGTCCAATTAAAGATAGTATCCGCAGTTCCCCAAAGGTGAGCTCACTGTTTGATTGCTCTAGCTTTTGGCGCATTTCACGCCGAAACAGGTGTAAAAGCTGATGTAGTGTTTCGAAAACCTTTAATGATGTCGACACGCTAGGCATAATCGTTGCTCGTTTAATAGATACAGCCATTTAAGATACCATTACTCATGCTTGTTGACAAAGTCCACCAATGGCGGTGACAATGGTGCCAGTTAATTGATAATGTCAACCATATAGGATTCAAGTGAGTGAATGTCAAAAATTAATCAAAAACGGATAATGGAAAGGGTACGTCACCCCTTTAAAGCGCGTCATGTACAGTTATTGGCACGTGAGCAGCTCAGTCCAGGGTTTATTCGCCTGACTTTGGGGGGCGAGGAAATGACTGATTTTATAAGCCTTGGTTTTGACGACCATGTAAAGTTATTGCTCCCGCAGCAAGGACTGGAAAAACCCAATTTACCCAGGATGCATGATGGCCGGCCCCATTTCGATGGCGAGCGCCCAATAATGCGGGACTATACCCCAATTAATTATTCAGCTCAGAAGAATACGGTTCAATTAGATTTTGCAATCCACAAAGGGGGACCTGCCTTAGATTGGGCCATGCAGGCACCTATAGGCCAGTGGGCGGGGTTAGCCGGTCCCCGTGGCAGCATGACTTTACCAACGGATCTGCCTTGGTATGTTTTGTTTGGAGACGAGACAGCACTGCCAGCCATTGAACGCCTTTTACAAGAAAGTAATTCACAAGTACCGATTATCGTACGTGCGCAAGTCAATAACCCGGCTGATCGTCGACATTGGAAAGAACAGCCCAATTTGGATATTGCTTACGTAAAATCCCTGGAGCAGGCTGCGCATGAATTAAATTTGCCTGTGGGTGCGGGTTTTTGCTGGGGAGCATGTGAATATCAACAGGCAGCGGTATTGCGTGAAATATTGACTGGCAAAGGGGTCCCAGCGACGCATATGTGTGTTTCTTCTTACTGGCGTTCAGGTATTGCCGATTATCAGCGGCCAAAATAAATTTAGGATAAGCTTCTGAGGAAATTCTGTAGGAATTGTTTTCCCAATAAAAAACCCCTGCCCATCGTCTAGGCAGGGGTTTAAAATTTTGGTGGCTCATCAGGGACTCGAACCCCGGACCTGCGGATTATGATTCCGTCGCTCTAACCAACTGAGCTAATGAGCCATTTATCTAAAGAACATAATTATAGCAGCAAACTAAAATTTGCCAAGTGGCGCCGATTGGGTGTTCAAAGGTTGTGTATAAAAAGATACAGCGTTTGTAATAAGTTTTGCGGTGTTCTTGTTAAAGCGTTTTGGGCGGAAAGAGACGATACCATAATCCGTATACCCAGCAGGCTGCGCAGAAGGAAAAGGCCCATTCCATGGCAGTAAATATCAATAAGGCAATTACGGGGATTTGCCACAAGGTACTGCCGCTGGCATAGGCGATGACAGAGACGCTAGAGGCGATGAAGAGTATTTTATTGGCGAACATTTTTGCGCCTGCATTTTCTTTTTGGCCGCCTATGTTTCGAGCTTCAAATATTTTGGCCCAGAGTAAGTGTGCAGGACAACGGTAGTGCCCCATAAAGCCACGGACAAACCCTTGAACGATTAAAATAATCATGAACCAAGGGCTTACCCAGTACGCAATGGCAGCAACTATAAAGCTAAGAAAAGCCTCCCAGCGAGTCACATTGGACCAGACTGGGGGAACGTCGAATCGTAACATATGAGTATCCTTTAATTTGCAAGATTTTTAACTGCGACCGCGACATCTATATATCCCTACATATTATATTAAATTATATAACAAATTGGAGTAAATAAAAAGTCTACTGATGGACTTAAAACTCGAATGCTCTGGGGTGAGCGCTAAAAAATTTCTTAGGCAGGTATAATGACTAGCTTGATTTAGGTATTAAGTTTGTTAGGGGGTTGAATGCAAGCCGCGCAATACAATGTTCACGAAAATGTCGCACTGATTACTTTTAATAATCCACCTGTTAATGGTCTGAGCTACGCTTTGCGTGCTGCAATTTCACATTATGTGGCTCAGGCAAATGATGATGACAGCATTGATGCGATCGTGATTACTGGGTCCGAGCGGGCATTTTCTGGCGGTGCTGATGTACGTGAGTTTGGGACTGATTTGGCTTTCAAAGAGCCAATTCTGAAAAATGTAATTGCATCTATCGAAGATAACCCCAAGCCCATTGTTGCTGCTATCGATGGTGTTGCCCTTGGGGGTGGGTTTGAGCTGGCTTTAGGGGCTCATTTTCGCGTTGCTCGCAGTGGCGCTCGTGTTGGATTGCCCGAGGTAAATCTGGGTATTATTCCTGGTGCTGGCGGAACTCAACGCTTGCCGCGCGTGATTGGTGTAGAAAAAGCTTTGCCGATGATCTTAGAGGCGCGTTTGGTGCCTGCTCATGAGTTGGCGGATACAGAATTATTCGCCAAGGTTGTTGATGACAATGTTGTCGATGCGGCGATTAATTTTGCCCAAGGTTTGAAATCTTCCGGGCTCAAGGCACGCAAGGTACGCGATTTGCCGATTCAACCTGAAAATGCCCAAGCAATCCTAGAAGAACAGTACGAGTGGGCTCAAGCCAGGTATCCGCATCTGCCTGCCAAAGCACAGGCTGTAAAAGCCATTTTGGATGGGGTGGTGCTAGGTTTCGAGCAGGGGCTACCTAACGAACGTTCGATTTTCCTCGAGTTAGTCCAGTCGTCACAGTCTGTGGCTTTGCGCTATGTTTTTGGAGCAGAACGTACTGCAGCCAGAATTCCCGGATTAGAACGCGATACACCGAGTCGTGATGTACGTTGTGTGGGTATTTATGGCAGTGGTGAATTAGCCAATGCATTGGCTCGTGATTTTAATGCTGCTGGATTGGCAGTTATACAGGTGACACGAGCTGAACAGGTCGCAAAAGAATTAAGAGGCTGTGAACTTTTAATTGAAGCCAATCTGGGTACTGAGCAGCAAAAAGAGGTTGCATTGCAAACACTGGACCAAATTGCTGATGGTGATACTATTCTGGCAACTACCAGTGCTCAGGTTTTGAACCACCTCAAAGAACAGGTACAGGCGCCAACGTCTTTAGTGCGTTTGCAGCCTGGGCCAACGATATTTCAGGGCCATCTCTGGGAGCTCGGGCGTACTGATGAAACCCAACCCGAGGTGTTGGCTACATTGCTAGCATTGGCACGCAAAGCAGGGACTCACCCGATCAGTGGCTTGCCTGATAGCGTTGGTGTCGGCACACGTCTATTAGACGTTTATCTGCAAGCAGCACATGATTTGCTTAGACTGGGTTTAAGCCGTAGTGCCATTGACACAGCTTTGACTGATTTTGGTTTTGCGGTTGGGCCTTTTGAGACCGCGCAGTTATTAGGGCTTGAGCGCTTACGAACAGCAATATTGATTCAAGACGCGCAGGTACCCACGGCTGCGGATTTAGGGCCTCTCATGATGGCAGCATTGGCTAATGAGGGGGCACGTTTGTTAGATGAGAAAGTCATAGGTCGCACTATCGAGTTCGATATGATTGCCGTACATGGGTATGGGATTGGGCGCTTTTTAGGCGGGCCAATGCATTACACTGAGCACCTTGGGCTTAAGCACTGTGTGGAATTGTTGAATCGTTATGCTGATATTTTAGGTTCTGCGCAATTGGCTTGGCAGGTCACCCCACGCTTACAGCAGTGTGCCGCAGATGAGGGCAAATGGCAGTAAAGGGATTTCATCGACAAAACTGCTGTAAAAGACTTTATAATTGACGCTTCTTAACTTTGAAGATAGTACTGTGTCAGACTCAGAAGAATACCGTATCGAAGAGGACTTACTCGGCAAGGTCAAAGTACCAGCAAATGTTTATTATGGGGCGCAGACCCTCAGGGCTGTGCAAAACTTTGATCTTTCTGGCGTAACCTTGTCGCATTTCTCAAACTTGGTGTGTGCTTTAGCCATAGTTAAACATGCTGCTGCTGATGCCAACGCTAAGCTTGGCTATTTAACCAAGAAAAAGCACGAGGCCATCACCTATGCCTGCAGGCAGATTATGCAGGGCTCTTATCACGATCAATTTGTGGTAGATATGATCCAGGGGGGTGCAGGTACCTCGACCAATATGAATGCAAACGAGGTGATCGCCAATATCGCACTCGAGTATTTGGGTTGTCAAAGGGGGGAATATCAATATTTAAACCCCAATAACGACGTGAATATGGCCCAATCCACGAATGATGCTTACCCAACCGCAATTCGTTTGGGTTTGCTGTTGGGTCATGATAGGTTGCTGCACAGTTTGCGTCGCACTATTCATGCATTTAAGAAAAAAAGTCGTGAGTTTGAAAACGTACTGAAAATGGGGCGTACTCAGCTACAAGATGCTGTCCCGATGACTTTGGGCCAAGAGTTCCGAGCCTTTGCCACGACTTTAGAAGAAGACCTTAATCGCTTTGTGCATTGGGCGCCTCAATTATTGTTGGATGTGAATTTGGGGGGGACCGCGATTGGTACGGGTATTAATGCTGACCCAGGTTACCAGTCCATCGCTGTTCGTCGTTTGGCCGAGCTTAGTGGACATCCGGTACGCGCTGCCCAAGATCTCATTGAAGCCACTTCTGATATGGGCGACTTTGTGCTTTTCTCGGGCATGCTAAAGCGCACAGCTGCCAAACTTTCCAAGATCTGTAATGACCTGCGACTACTCTCCAGTGGTCCACGCACAGGATTACATGAAATTAATTTGCCCCCGCGTCAACCAGGTAGTTCAATCATGCCAGGCAAAGTAAATCCTGTAGTGCCCGAGGCAGTTAATCAGGTATCCTTTGAGATTATTGGCAATGATTTGGCTGTGACCTTGGCCGCTGAAGGAGGGCAATTGCAGCTTAACGTGATGGAGCCTTTAATCGCTTATAAGCTTTTTGATTCCACGCGTCTTTTGCAGCGTG
>DATGTW010000171.1:0-16720 GCA_035301625.1 Paenalcaligenes sp. | reverse complement strand
CAATTATGAGCCCGACCAAAAATGACAGCTTGCTCTTTAAAACTAGATTTAGCATCAGCAATATCATTCATACCCAGCCATGCTGCTATCGTTGATACAATCACCAGTGGCACCCAAATAAAGCCCGCATTTTGGATCCAGACTTTTTGTCCATCCCCCAATAACTGCGGCTCACCTCCCAGCGCACCAAAAACGCCTGCAGTAATCGCTAAGGGGACGAGAAACTGCATTACCGAGACCCCCAAATTTCCTAAACCCGCATTGAGTGCCAAAGCATTACCTTTTTCTTTCCGCGGAAAAAAGAAACTGATATTTGCCATAGATGAAGCAAAGTTTGCGCCACCTAAACCACACAACAGTGCTAACACCGCAAAAATCAGATACGGGGTAGTCGGATCCTGAACGGCATAACCAATGCCCAGAGCAGGAAGCAATAAAGAACCAGTTGAGAGTGTGGTCCAAAGGCGGCCACCAAAGATAGGTACGACAAAGCTATAAAAGATGCGTAACGTAGCACCTGATAAAGCGGGTAAAGCCGCTAGCCAAAAAAGTTGATCTTGAGTGAAATCAAATCCTATAGCAGGTAGCTGCGAAACCACGACTGACCAAACCATCCAGACCGCAAAAGCCAGTAAAAGCGCCGGGATGGAAATCCACAAATTACGCTGCGCAATCCGCCGCCCCTTTTGCTCCCAAAAGACGCTATCTTCGGGGTTCCAGTCTTGGATACCGCGAGGCATGCGGGTAGTCTGAGGATCGTGTATTTCCTTGAGTTCTGGTAATGATGGAAGGCTATCCAGCTGCTCGCCATGGGCTTTGCGCTCCATTGCACGGATAGCAAAATGCATCCATAACAAGGACACCGCAACAATTAAAAACATCAGAGCAAACGCTGCAGTCCAAATCCCGGTAATTTCTAACAGCGCGCCAAAAACAATCGGCAAAACGAAACCGCCTAACCCACCTATCATCCCAACTAAACCACCCACCGCACCTACATGATTCGGGTAGTAAACTGGGATATGGCGATACACAGCTGCTTTACCCAGGCTCATGAAAAAACCAAGGGCAAACATAGTGATTACAAAGGGCCATAGACCCATGCTAGTTGAAAATGTAATCGGCCCGCGAATACCGTGAATGGTGTAATCAGTGGGCGGATAAGACAGCATGAAAAGGAACAGCAGTGAAAACCCAAAGGTCCAATACATCACTGCCCGGGCGCCGAAACGATCCGAAAGAACGCCACCATACATGCGAAAGACACTAGCAGATAAGCTAAAGCTAGCCGCAGCAATACCAGCAATACGAACATCTACTCCATAGACCTGCACCAAATAATTGGGCAGCCACAGAGCCAAGGCTACAAAACCGCCAAAAACATAAAAATAATACAGAGAAAAGCGCCAAGCCTGAAGCTTTTTAAGTGGGGCGAACTGCTCGGCAAGTGGCGGCGCCTCGACCCCTTCAGCCTTGCGACGTGCAAAATCGGGATCATCTTTGGCAAATATGTAAAAAAGGACGCCCATAACTATGATCGCCCAAGCCCAAATGTTGGCAACTAATTTCCAACCACCAAGCAACATCACAAAAGGTGCAACAAAGGTTGTTAATGCAGCACCCACATTACCCATGCCAAAAATACCCAACGCTGTCCCTTGGCGTTTTTGTGGATACCATTTAGAGACGTAAGCGACACCAATAATAAACGACCCCCCTGCTACACCAACGCCTAAAGCAGCGAGCAGGAAAGTAAAATAACTGTGTGCATAAGCCAGCCCTAGCGTTGCGATCCCGGTCAAGATCATTTGCAGGGCAAAAACCAACCGACCCCCATAACGCTCTGTCCAAACACCAAGCACAATACGTATGATGGAACCAGTCAAGACTGGGGTGGCAATCAGCACCCCATATTGAAACTCACTGAGATTGAGCTCTTGACGTATCTCAATTCCAATGATCGAGAAAATGGTCCAAACAGCAAAGCACAGCGTAAAAGCAATCGTACTAAGCCAAAGCATGCGGTTGGGTAATCGTTGTGCAGACTGATCTGCATGAACGGTTCCAGGAGCCATAGCGCAATGATGTCCGCCTCCGTCCTGTGGTTACAAGCTTAAGCAAACATCCCATGAGCGGTTGAACGTCATTTCTGCTGGATAATCAAATTTAATCCGCAGAGCCAAAGGTGCATATGGTTTAAACCTTATCAGGCTCCTTTTAAAAACTCAGCTTCTAAATGCGAAATCTCAACCTGACTTGATGAGAATCAAACAAAAGTGCTTTAGTCCTTGCTTAACAAAAGTTTGTTTTGCAAAAACACGCTGATTACAGTTGTTTCAAAGGGATCTAAATCATGCCTACTCACCAGCATTCGAGCTTAGCTAATGGCTGCCTTAACAAGAGATAGCGCTATATAACCTTTTATTCGCATTATTTTGCTGGCCTGTTATGATTTTAGAGCGCGCAATCTAATCAACTTTTAATATCAATTGTTTATTATCAAAATATGATTTATCTCTTGGTTGCAATCGCTGCCTTTATGTTTGGGATGTATAACGTGTTTATCAAGCTCTCTTCATCCCACATTGAAGCCGTACTTGGTGCAGTTGTTTTGCAGTTTGTAGCGGCATTCATCGGCTTAGCTCTTTTAATTTACATGAAATTAAGTGGTGCACATATATTTAGTACACCCAAAGGCATTAGCTTGGCAGTCGGAGCTGGCATTGCTATTGGTGTGGTAGAAATCCTGACATTTTTTATTTTTGGGCGCGGGCTTGAAGTAGCCGTAGGCAATCCACTTATTATTGGCGGCTCACTCGTAGTAACTACAGGAGCCGGTATATTTTTTATGCGCGAACAAATATCTGGCTTGCAATTATTCTCAATAATTTTAATTGCTAGTGGTGTAGCATTAATGGCATGGGCAGCAAATAAATAACCACTTGATATATAATATATATCACTATTCAAGCACTGTCATATATAAGTAGCGTACGAATTTATATCCTCTGACAGTGCATATGCTGATACTACCATTTCGTTTACTGCTTACGGAATTATTCTATGCGCATCAAACAGGTTGAAAATGCCCTCTGCTTGCTGCAATACTACGCTGATACAGGACAGCCGAGCACTTTAACCGAAATTTCAGATCACTTCGATTGGCCCCGCTCAAGCACCTATAATTTGCTCAGCACACTTTCCTACCACGGCTATTTATATGAGCCTCATCAACGGGGGCATTTCTACCCTACCCCAAAATTATTAGACTTAGGAAATAACATCATCAAAAAAGCTCCCTTGCCCGCTTTTTTTGATGAACTCATGTTAGAGCTGCGCGATAAAACTGACGAAACGGTCTGGCTAGCCGCAAAAAGCGGGCTTAATGCAGTATTCTTGAAAGTAATAGAATCAAAGCAGCTCATACGCTACATCACCAAGGTTGGAATGCAAGTCCCTCTATTTGCCACTGCAACGGGCCACGCAATCCTGAGTCAATTGCCTGATGCGCAAATCAATAACATTTTAGATAAAAGCACATATAACCGCTTTGGTGATGGCACCCCTGAAAACAAGCAAACAGTCCTTGAACGCCTTGCAGACGCTAAAAAAAGAGGCTGGTTTTTTAGCGCTTCGGCATTTACCCCTGATCTGGGTGGAATATCAATACCGATTGCAATTGATAATCGGATATTTTCTATTACTACAGCAGGTCCTTGGTTCAGAATGGGCGATCGCACACAAGAAATAGCAAAAATAATGCAGCAAACCATTAAAGAATATACATCTTAATAGATTGCTGCATTATTAAGTATTATTTATGAATTAATTTATTTGTTATTATTTCAATAGTATTTATAAATTAAACATAGTTAATAGGTTTTATTTAATTATCGTTCTTATAAGATTCTAATGCAGCTTGATACGCTTTTAATACCTCGCTGCCCTTCCTGTTACGTTTATCAAGATCGGACGCCCACTTTTCAGAAGTATCCGAGGTAGCTTTAGCGAGTTTTTCTAAATCCTCATCACCTAGAGTCACATAGGTAACCCCTGCTTCAGCGACTTTTTCTTTGTCCGCAACATCAAGTTCATCAACCAGATCACATGCGTGTTTAGTTGCCTCTTCTCCGACTTGTGTAAATACCTCTTTTTCTTTGTCTGAAAGGCTATTCCAGCGTTCATTTGAAATAGAGTATGTTGCGACGAAAGAACCCATACTAACCCCTTCAGTCGCGTACTTTAATAACACGTGCAAGTCATAAGGGGGCAGACTTGAGTTAGGAAATACTAGACCGTCAAGTGTTCCGCGGGAAAGCGCATCGCGTGCGTCTGGTGCTGCCATTTGCACTGGAACAGCATCTAAATTAAGTACCGTTTCTTCCATTGCGCCACCCGTTGCACGCAGCTTTAACCCCTTAAATGATTCTATGCTTTCAATAGGTTTTTTGGAGGTATATATTTGATATGGAGATAAAGCTAAAGCCATTAGTGGCCGTACTTCATTGGGTTCGAACTCTAACTCATAAAGTAAACCACCAGGTTTTACCAATTCCCAATAAGCCAGTGTGCCTTCGCAAGAATTATTAAACATACCCGGCAGCTGCGCGACTGCAGACAAAGGCATCTTATCGCTCACATAGGAGGGACCGATATAACTAATATCAAGCACACCTGTTTGGGCCAATGACAGCATATCTCCGGCTTTGCCTAATTGCTCAGCAGGAAAATGATCAAAATCGACATCATCACCTAATTGCTCTTTAACACCGTCTATCCAAAATTCAATAAGCCCTTCTGCAATGTAATGACCTGAGGGGAGGCTGTCACCTATACGCAGTGTAGTTTGCGCGGTAGCACTTGCGGCCACGCCTAATAATGTAACCCCAAGCAAACTGGCCATAGCTGTTTTTTTAAATCTGAAATACCTTTTCATTGTCTCCTCCGAGAGATTATTGCATTGTTGACGGTAACCAAAGTATGAGTTGTGGAAATAGCACCAAAAGAGCAATTACCAGCAAATGGACCCATACATGCGGCATCACGCCAACAAATAACTCATTAAGTGGCATTTTTGTATAACGGGCCACCACAAAAACGTTCATTCCTAATGGCGGAGTTACCATGCCTACTTCGGCTGTAACCACAACCACAACACCAAACCAAACTGGATCAAAGCCCAGAGAAACGACCAAAGGCAAGACGACGGGCACGGTCAAAATAAGAATCGCGACCTGATCCATAAAAAAACCTAAAATCACATAGCCAAGCAAAATAACAGCCATGATGGCTATCGGTGGTAGATCAAGTTGACCTACCCAGGTTATTAGGTCGTTGGTAACCCGCTCAAGCGTAAAGTAATAACCAAAAATATGTGCTGCTAATATAATTAGCAAAATCATTGCTGTCGTGTGGGCAGTCTTACGCAGGGCATGCGCCAATGCGCCTAATGTAAGCCGTCGTTCTTTGAGCGCTAAAAGCATCGCTACAAAAGCCCCTACTCCAGACGCTTCAGTAGGCGTGGCTAAACCCGAATAAATACTGCCAATCACAACAATAAATAAAATCAGAACTGGACCAATGCGGCTGAGTGAGCGGAGTTTTTCTTTGAATGAATAAGACTGACCTCTAGGCGCTGAATCAGGCCACAAATAGACCAAAGCAGCTATAGTCAAGATGATGGATAGGCAAACTAAAATGCCTGGTATGATAGCGCCAATAAATAGTGCAGATATGGAAATATCAGCAATCACACCGTATAAAATGAGCGCGATAGACGGTGGGATAATCATGGCAAGAGTCCCTGAAATCGCTACTACACCACCTGCCAATTTGGGCTCGTAACCCTGTCTAACCATCGCTGGTATTGAAGTCGAAGCTAGCGTCGCCGCTGCAGCTGTACTAGAGCCAGAAATCGCAGCAAAACCAGCCCCCGCCAATACTGTTGCCATTGCTACGCCGCCGCGTACCCGCCCCACCCACATGGCTGCGGCTCGAAATAAGTCATTGGCAATTCCAGAAATAATCACAAACTCTGCCATCAAAATAAACATTGGCACAGTAATGATCTCGTACGAGCTGGTGGATGATAAAGGTGCGGTTCGCAAGATACCGCTCAAAATAGGTAGGCCTCCGAACATGTAGAGACCAAAAGCTCCAGAAACTGCCATCGAGATAGCAACGGGAACCCCTACGATGAGCAACACCACCAAGATGATGAGTACCAACGCCATAGTCATAATAGACCCTCCTCAATATTGACCTTGGCATCATCTAATAAGGTACCCTCTAATGCTTTATACTTTCCCTCGGAAACCTCAGCTGAAAAACAAAAAACAAGATATTTAATCGCAGCTAACAATACACTTAACGCCATTACGATAGAACCTATTAAAACAATTAAATAGGCTATCCAGGTAGGCCAAGGAATAGAAGCCGCCAGCCTATCGTCATTAAGATAAGCTGACTGCATACGCAGCAAAGCCTGATCTGACCATAAATAAATCACAACTGCACCGGCGAAATAACCCAAACTGACCGCCAACGCCCGTAACCGCAGCGGAATGTAATGGCTCATGAAATCAATTTTGACATGGGCTTGATAGCGAAAACCATCACTGATAGCGAAGAAAAACACCGCAGTCATCAGATAAAACCCAATAAGCGTGTATGACCACGAAAATGGGGCATTAAATAAATACCGTGAAAGGACATCAAAAAAAACGATGACCATGATAATAAATAATGCTAAACAGGCCAGCGCAATCAAAACCCTGTCCAAGATATAAAGAACCTTATCAAGGCCACGTATAATCAGGCTATTTTGTTGTCCAGTCATCACCTCTCCAGCCTATTTGTTGGCTCGCGCGACAATATTTCGCGCAATTCGTTCATGTGGTTTATCAATCATCTGACCATCGATATTAACGACACCAGTATCGGGAGAATTTTCAAAAGCGCTTATCACTTGCTCTGCCCATTTGATTTCTTCTGCGGATGGAGTAAATACCTGATTTACTATCTCAATATGACTTGGATGAATCAAAGCCTTTGCGGCAAAACCATCGCCTTTAGCGGCGCGTGCCTCATCTTCTACCATCGTGATATTACGAATATCTGCCGTGATGCTATCTATGGCAATGACACCGGCTGCGGCAGCTGCTAACAAACACATATCACGAGCATGTACGAATGGCGAGGTATAACGTCCATCAACTTTATTGCGCATGGCCCCTAGCGAGCCAGCCAAATCCTCTCCGCCCCACATCAAACCATACAAACGAGCTGGAGCCTGATCATTAAAGGTGTTCAGACTCAAGACCGAGGCAGCATTTTCTGTAGCAATCCCAACCACCAAGGTACTGTGCAGCTTGATATTATGCGCTGCCTCGAGCGCCTGCAAATAATAGTCCAAGCGGATGATGTCTTTTTGGCCGTTAACCTTGGGCAATACAATTCCATCTGGGCGATAAGGCATCACCGCTGCTAGGTCATCTAAATATAAATGGGTATCAAAATCATTGATTCGTACGAACCATTTTTGGTTATTTTTTTTAGGCTGTTGCAAGGATTGTTGAACCACTTTGCGAGCATTTTCTTTGGTTGCCAACGAGACAGAATCCTCTAAATCCAAAATCAAGGCATCTGCCTGCGTTGCAGATGCCTTGGTGAACATCCGCTCATTATCACCGGGTACAAATAAAAACGAGCGCATCTAAGACTCCTTTTTTCTCATCAATGCAAAGCGCCGACAGGTAGCAACCACCTGATCATCCTGATTCAAGCAAGTATGCTCAAATTCCACTATCCCTGTATCGGGACGAGAACGAGATTCCCTTTTACCGACGACTTTGGTCTCAGCCCTCAAGGTGTCTCCATAAAATACGGGGTTAGGGAATTTGACCTCGGACATACCTAAATTACCAATGGTGGTACCTAAAGTCGTATCTTGGACAGTCATACCAATCAGCAATCCCAAGGTAAATAAACTATTGACCAGAGGTTTACCCCACTCGGTTTGCGCTGAGAAATGTGCGTCTATGTGTAGCGGTTGAGGATTCATAGTCATTAAGCTAAATGACATATTGTCGTATTCCGTCACCGTGCGGGTTAAGGAATGCTTAAAAACATGATCTACTTTGAATTCTTCGTAAAATAATCCCGACATAATGCGTCCTTTAATGACTAATAATTTTGCAGAGTTAATATTACTGTAAGCTAAGGCCACAGCCTGTCTCAGGTTAATTGTGTGCAAATTACTAATAAGATTTTGGTAAGCCTAGGACTCGCTCTGCGATATAACATAGTGCCAACTGAGGACTGACGGGTGCAATACGAGGTATCATCACCTCGCGTAAATAACGTTCGACATGGTATTCCTTGGCATATCCAAACCCACCATGTGTCATTACAGCGCGTTCGCAGGCAGTAAAGCCGGCTTCACCTGCCAAATATTTGGCTGCATTGGCCTCGGCCCCACACGATCGATCATTGTCATAAAGCCAGGCTGCTTTTAAGACTTGTAGCCAGGTAGCCTCGAGCTCGGCCCACGAAGCCGCCAGTGGATGTTGTATGGCTTGATTTTTACCGATAGGACGATTAAAGACTTCACGCTCATTAGCATAATCAGTAGCCTTGCGCAATGCAGCCATGCCTAGTCCTACGGCCTCGGCGGCGATTAATATACGCTCGGGGTTCAGCCCAAATAGGATGTATTTAAAGCCCTGACCCTCTTCGCCAATGAGGTCTTCTTGGGGGATTTCGAAATCATCAAAAAATAATTCATTGGAGTCCACACCGTGGCGACCCATTTTAGGAATAGCACTGATCTGGACTTTATCTCGGTCAAGTTTGGTGTAGAAAAGGCTTAAGCCCTCGCTTGGGCGCTCAACCTCTTCAAGGGGTGTTGTCCTGGCCAAAAGCAAAATATTGTCTGCAACCTGAGCAGTGGATATCCAAATCTTTTGACCATTGACAATGTATCGGTCATCTTTTTTTTCTGCGCGTAATTTTAACTGTGTGGTGTTAAGTCCGACATTAGGTTCAGTCACACCAAAGCAAGCTTTTTGTGTCCCTGTAGCAATTGGCCTTAGCATGCGTTCGCGCTGCTCTTCATTGCCATAAATATCAACAGGCTTGAGCCCAAAGATATTAATATGTATCGCTGATGCACCTGTCATACCCGCACCCGATTCAGCAACTGTGCGCATCATGATTGCTGCCTCCATAATGCCCAACCCGGCACCGCCGTATTGCTCAGGAGTGCAAATACCTAGCCACCCTTCACTGGCCATGGCTTGATAGAACTCCTCGGGGAAACGCCCTTCGGTGTCAATATCGAGCCAATACTGATCATCAAAACGCTCGCAAAGTCGTTCAACTGAATCCTGGATTGCACGTTGCTCTTCGGTGTATTCGAAATTCATAACTACATCCTTACTACTAATTTGTATTAATGACACCCTGGGCTGCCAAGGACTGCAATTCTGCCTCTGTAAGGCCAAACTCTTTGAGAACTTGTGCTGTATCTGCCCCTAAATTAGGTGCTAAACGTGTGGGTTTTGGCTGCGTTCTGGAAAAACTCATGGGAACTTTCATCGTGCGCAATGTCCCCTCGGTGGGATGTTCTTGTTGATCAAAAAATCCCACTGCTTGTAAATGCGGATCATTAAGCAGACTTTGGAAATCGTGCAATGGCATAGCTGGCACATCGGCCTCTATCAAAATATCCATCCATTCTTGATTACTACGCTGTGCAAAAATACTTTCCAATTCGGCATAGATTTCATCAATATGTTCTTGTCGGCTTTCCATGCTGGCATAACGCGGATCACTGGAAAAATCATCAGCTCGATCAATGGCCTCGAAAAAACGTTCCCAATGAGCATCTGTATAAAAGAGCACACCGATAAAGCCATCCCTGGTTTGATATGGCTTGCGATAAGCTGATAGCTGTCGCGTGTAACCACCCTCGTTCAGAGAGGGCACAAAACTGAGTCCATCCAAATGGTCACATAAAACAAAATGCGCCATAGACTCAAACATGGGAATCTGGAGCTTTTGCCCTTTTCCACTGATCGTGCGCTCCCAGAGTGCTGACAGTATTGCGATTACTGCTGTAAGCGCACCCACGCGGTCAGAAATGGCATTAGGGACATAAGCTGGTTGCTGCTGTGGATCTCGATAACTAAAAAGATGCGCTAATCCACTGCCCGCCTGAATTAAATCATCATAAGCAGGACGTTCTGAGTAAGGTCCATGAGCACCGAATCCATGCATACCAGCATAAATCAAGCGTGGGTTGAGGTCATTAAGAATCTCGTAACTTAAATCTAAACGATCCATTGCCTGTGGCCGCATGTTGTACATGAGCACATCAACCTGTTTTATCAAACGAAGCAACACCTCTCGACCTGCTTCGGACTTGAGATCAATTTGTATGGACTTTTTGGATCGATTGTTATTTAAAAATAAAGCACCCATCCCTTTATTTTTACTGGCTCCCACATCGCGAACCACATCGCCTTTGGGGGGCTCTACTTTGATAACTTCAGCCCCCAAATCACCTAAAAATTGCGAGGCATAGGGCCCCATCAATGTACTACTCAAATCAATAATACGGATGCCTTTAAGTGGACCAGCCATAAACCCTCTTTTCATGCTAGTGAATAATTATTCCCCACACATGAAATAATGCACTTGAATTCAGCCAAGAACAATCCGTATTACTACTTAGATCTATAATTTATTTTTCAACATAAAATCATTATTAGTTAGGTTTAATGCCTTTTTAACGCTGACCAAAAACAAAAAAGCGCACCATTCAAGGTGCGCTTTAAGGTTTTAAATGAGTGGAAGTTACAGCATACCTAACTGCAAGCGTGCTGACTCACTCATCATTTCGCGACTCCATGGGGGATCCCACACGAGGTCCACATGGGCTTGGCTGACGCCTTGGATATTGAGGACTTTGGCACGCGCCTCTTCGGCAATAAATGTGCCCATACCGCAACCAGGTGCCGTCAGTGTCATATCTATTTGTACGTGAAAGTCATCTGGGCCTTCTTGGCTGACATTACAGCGATAGATCAGTCCGAGGTTAACTATATCAACTGGGATCTCGGGGTCAAAAACCTCGGTCAGTACAACCCAACATGCCTCTTCGACAGTTTCTTCGGTTGCCGGCTGTTCGGGTATAAATGGCTCTTGGCTAGCAACCTCTTTGCCAATTGCATCGGCATCTACACCCTCAATTCGATACATATTGCCTTCGACCACCACTGTGTAGCTGCTGCCTAACTGCTGAGTAATAACAGCTTTGCACCCTTCTTCGATCGTCACAGGCGTACCAAAGGGGACAGTCACCGCAGGGCAATCACGAGTGACAATAACCTCTTCGCGATTGAAATAACTCATTTAATTACCTCTTTACTCGGTTTGGGCAACCTCATCAGTGCCATGCAACGCATTATGCAATGAGTGCCACGCCAACGTCGCACACTTAACGCGTACGGGAAACTCGCGAACGCCAGAAAGAACCTCGAGTTTGCCCAAATCCAAATCAGGATGTTCATGGGTGAACATCTGATGCATGGCATTAAATAAAGCATCTGCCTCGTTAATATTTTTGCCCAATACTGCCTCGGTCATCAGCGATGCTGATGCCTTGGAAATCGCACACCCCTGACCAATAAAAGACACATCTTCGATGAGTTGATCACCATTAACCTTGAGGTAGATGGTTAATTGATCTCCACACAGAGGGTTGTGTCCTACCGCTTGGTGCGTTGCATCGGCGATATAGCGAAAATTACGCGGGTTGCGATTATGGTCGAATATGACTTCTTGGTAAAGCTCGCGCAGATTACCAAAATCATCACTCATGATTCACTCCAAAAAGTTTCTGTGCTTTTTTCAAACTGGCCACCAATGCATCCACGTCATCAAAATCATTGTAAAGGGCAAATGAAGCGCGCGCAGTCCCCGGAATCCCCAAGCGAGTCATCAATGGCATTGCACAATGATGGCCCGCACGAATTGCTACACCGTCGGAATCCAAGATAGTACCTAGATCATGAGGATGAATATCCTCGACCAAAAAAGAGACGACTGCCGCTTTATCAGGTGCTTGACCGATGATGGTTAACCCCGGAAGCTGTTGCAATTGCTCTTCGGCATATTTTAATAATGCCTGCTCATGGGCATCGATCTTGTCCAATCCTACAGATAAGACATAATCCAAAGCGGCACCTAGACCGACCACACCGGCAATATTGGGAGTACCTGCCTCGAAACGTTGGGGGACAGGCGCATAAGTGCTCTCTTCAAAACTCACAGTATGAATCATGTCACCACCGCCCTGCCATGGCACCATGCTGTCTAGCACATCGTATTTGCCATACAAAATGCCAATACCGGTAGGCCCATAGATCTTGTGCCCAGAAAACACGTAGAAATCACAATCCAACGCTTGGACATCGACAGGCATATGCGCGACTGCTTGCGCACCATCAACCAAAACACAGGCATCTACCTTGCGAGCAGCCGCAATCATTTCAACGACAGGATTAACTGTTCCTAATGCATTAGAAACATGCACAATGCCTACAAACCGCGTGCGTTCATTAATGCTTTCATAAAAAGCATCGAGATCTAACGCGCCGGTATCAAGCACAGGAGCGACCCTGATTACTGCACCCGTACGTTTTGCAACCAACTGCCAAGGAACAATGTTCGAGTGGTGCTCGAGTTCGGTCAATAAGATCTCATCGCCCTCTTTGAGATTTTCCATCCCCCAGCTATAAGCCACCAGATTAATCCCTTCGGTGGTGCCGCGGGTAAAGACAATCTCTTCGGGACGTGCAGCATGCAGAAATTTTTGTGCAGTCACACGTGCTCGATCATATAAATCAGTCGCATACTGTGACAGCCAATGCACACCACGATGTATATTGGCATTATGTTCAGCATAGAACTTGGATTCGATTTCTATGACCTGCTGTGGCTTTTGCGTAGTCGCCCCATTATCCAAATAAACCAAGGGCTTGCCCCTGATAGACTGCTCGAATATTGGAAAATCGGCGCGCCGATCTAAGATCGGCTCGCGCAGTGCGCTTGAAACGGCTGTGCTCATAGTTGCTCCTGAGCAATCTCCAGGCCACCTGGCAGTAACTGCTGTACGCCTTGGGTGACAGCTTTTCTAAGGTGTTCAGGCTGAATTCTGTCTAGCACCTCGGTAGCAAAAGCGTAAATCAGCAAATCACGTGCTTGTTCAGCACTAAGACCACGTGTGCGTAGGTAAAAGAGGCTATCCTCATCGAGTCTACCTACGGTAGCCCCGTGCGCACATTTGACATCATCAGCAAAGATCTCGAGCTCGGGACGCGTATCAGCGCGCGCCATCTTGGCCAGTAGCAGACTATCAGAACGCTGAATAGCGTCTGTCCCATCGGCCCCTTCGGCAACGCGAATGCGACCCGTGAAGACACCGCGACCGCGCTCATCCATAATGCCACGGAAATACTCATGGCTCAGGCAATGCGGGACGTTATGATTCATCACGGTATTGTGATCAATATGACGACGCCCATCGACAAAATAGAGTCCATTTAACAGCGCATAACCATTTTCACCATCAAAATTAGTTTCTATTTCGCTGCGGCCTAAGCCTGCTCCTAGCGAAAGAGAATGAGTCTCTAAATGGGAATCCTCTTGCTGAAATGCTTGCAGCCCAGACAGATGAACAGTTTGAATATTTTCTTGCTGAAGGCGCAAATGAAATAAATTGCCGTGCGCGCCAATCCAGGCACGGCTCATGCTGTTGTTCAAGCCTGTTTCTTCGACCGTGCTGACATGATGCTCAACCACTTTGAGATGTGCATTGTCTTCGACATCAAAAATACTACGGCTAAAGGTGGCAGCATTTGCTTGAGCATGTACATGAACGATATGCAAAGTCTCTTGTACCTCGACGCCGGCAGGCACATGTACGTACATGCCTTGGTCGGCAAAGGCCAAATTCAGAGCCTGGGTAGTAAAACCATCACAGGCTTGACCCCATTTCTCCTGAATACGTTTTTGCGCTTGTGTATCATCACTGGCCAACAGCTCGCTCACATTGACACAGGTTCCCTTAGGATTAAAACCCTGCACATGCGATAATTGCTCATCAAATTGACCGTTGATAAATGCCGCCCAATAACCTTGAGAATCAATTTCTTTGAGCTTATTGACGCGCGCTTCGACTGCTGCACGGTCAAAATCCTCGAGGGCTGTATCAAAGCTGCGCTGCTCCATGGGCAGCATAGAGGTATGACGCCAGGCTTCGATTTTACGTGAAGGCCAACCCTCGGTGGCAAAGCGTTCAAGTGCTGCTTGACGGAGCTCATTGACCCAAGGCTGAGTACTTACGCGCTGCTCGTAAGCTTGCGCATAGTCTTTCACCCATGTTGGTAATGTGCTCATACTGTTGCTCCTTTTTGTGCTTGCTCTGCAATCCAGCCATACCCGTGCTCTTCAAGCTCTTTAGCGAGGGAGGCATCACCGGAACGTACAATACGACCTTCGTGAATCACGTGTACAAAGTCCGGCACAATGTAATCCAATAGACGCTGATAGTGAGTAATCACCAGCATCGAGCGCTCTGGAGAGCGCAATTTATTGACCCCATCCGAGACCACGCGCAGTGCATCAATGTCAAGTCCAGAGTCGGTTTCGTCCAAGATGGCGAGCTTGGGCTCTAGCAAGGACATTTGGAGAATTTCATTGCGCTTTTTCTCACCACCCGAAAAACCCTCGTTAACAGAGCGATGCAAAAATTGTTCACTCATGCCTACGGAGGCCATCTCTTCTTTGGCCTGCTTTAGGAAATCAATAGCATCTAATTCAGGCAGACCCTGCTCTCTACGTACAGCATTCACCGCGGTGCGCAGGAAGTATGCATTGGAGACACCGGGAATCTCTACAGGGTATTGAAACGCCATAAATAAACCGTGGCGAGCTCTTTCCTCGATGTCCATATCAAGCAAATCTTGGCCCAGAAACTTTACAGTACCGTCTTGAACTTCGTAATCTTCACGGCCAGACAAAACCTGTGCCAGGGTACTCTTACCAGAGCCATTTGGGCCCATCAGCGCGTGGACCTCGCCAGGTTTGACTTGCAGGTTTACGCCTTTCAAGATGCTTTTACCGTCAACGGACGCTTTGAGGTTTTTGATATTTAACATTTAATAATACTCCTTAACCAACACTGCCTTCGAGGCTGAGCCCGAGCAGGTTTTGCGCTTCTACAGCGAATTCCATGGGCAATTCTTTGATAACTTCTTGGCAATAGCCATTCACAATCATTGATACGGCGTCTTCGGCACTAATACCGCGCTGCATGGCGTAGAACAATTGATCCTCGCCAATGCGCGAAGCGGTAGCTTCATGCTCTATATTAGCGGTCGGATTTTGGGCTTCGACCACAGGGAAAGTATGCGCAGCACAGGTCTTGCCAATGAGCAGTGAATCACACTGGGTAAAGTTGCGCGCATTGTCTGCTGTAGGTGCGATACGAACCAGACCGCGATAAGTATTCAGGCCACGACCAGCCGAAATCCCTTTAGAGATAATGGTGCTGGTGGTGTTTTTGCCCATGTGAATCATCTTGGTACCGGTATCGGCCTGTTGACGGTGATTACTCAGAGCCACTGAATAAAACTCGCCGACAGAATCATCACCACGCAGTACCACACTGGGGTATTTCCAGGTAATGGCAGAGCCAGTCTCTACCTGTGTCCAAGAAATGTGCGAGCGTTCACCACGACACTCTCCACGCTTGGTCACAAAATTGTAAATACCGCCGACCCCATCTTCGTCACCGGGATACCAGTTTTGTACAGTGGAATACTTGATTTTGGCATCATCCAAAGCAACCAATTCGACAACTGCTGCGTGCAATTGGTTAATATCACGCATCGGTGCAGTACAGCCC
Source organism: Paenalcaligenes sp. (assembly GCA_035301625.1). Classification (GTDB taxonomy): domain Bacteria; phylum Pseudomonadota; class Gammaproteobacteria; order Burkholderiales; family Burkholderiaceae_B; genus Paenalcaligenes. Next base: position 747 of record DATGTW010000171.1, on the reverse strand, counting down.
TCGAGGTAGCTCACATATGAGCTCTCTTCGGCAATGATGAGCGTGCGCTCGAACTGACCTGTATCAGGAGAGTTAATGCGAAAATAGGTGGATAGCTCCATTGGGCACTTGACCCCTTTAGGGATATACACAAAAGAACCATCAGAGAACACCGCAGAATTAAGCGCAGCGTAAAAATTATCGTTCGGCGGTACTACAGTACCCAAATACTTTTTTACAAGCTCAGGGTATTCACGCACAGCCTCTGAGAAAGAGCAAAAGATAATGCCGATTTCCTCAAGCTGCTTGCGGAAAGTGGTCGCGACTGAAACAGAATCAAAGACGGCATCAACTGCTACCCCAGCCAAGCGCTCCCATTCGTGTAGGGGTACACCCAACTTTTCATAAGTGCGCAGTAATTCTGGATCAACCTCATCCAGACTCTTGGGACCGTCTTCTTTGCTCTTAGGTGCAGCGTAATAGCTAATCTCTTGGAAATCGATAGGTGGATAGTCCACTACCGACCATGTCGGTGGTGTCATTTCCAGCCATTGCCGATAAGCATTCAAGCGCCATTCGAGCATAAACTCGGGCTCTTTCTTTTTGGCTGAAATTAAGCGTATGGTGTCCTCGTTCAAACCTTTAGGAATCACCACTGACTCAATGTCGGTAACAAACCCCGCCTCGTATTCGCGATCGAGGAAAGTATCAAGGTGTTCGTTAACTGTACTCATTAGGATAACTCCACATTAGATGTGCTTTCACCGC
>DATGTW010000170.1:0-10463 GCA_035301625.1 Paenalcaligenes sp. | reverse complement strand
CGCGTGTTTCGTATCCAAACTGAGCGTTCGAGTGCATCTACACCAGAGCCACGCACCAGTCACAATCTGAGCAATATTGAGGTATTGAGCCAAAACGGTGATGAGGCTGAGGTCCGTTATAACTTTTTGACCATGAATCATCGCTATCGTCAGACGGATAGCTATTTTGGGACGATCTACGTGACCTTATCCAAGGCCAGTGGTGACATCAAAATCACCAAGAAAAAAATCGTGCTCAAAAATGATTATATCCGTCAAGTAATTGACGTTTATCACATTTAGAGCAGTGGGGAGTGCAGATGAGCAGCTACAAAATCGCTTTGAATTTTGAGGACGGAGTGACGCGCTTTATCGAGTGCGCGCCTTTCGAGACCGTGCTGGATGCAGCTTACAAGGCCCAAATCAATCTTCCAATGGATTGTTCTGATGGTGTGTGCGGGACTTGTAAGTGTCGCGCCGAAAGCGGTGAATACGAGCTGGAAGATGACTACATCGAGGACGCACTCACAGATGCTGAGGCCGAAAGTGGTTTAGTACTGACTTGCCAGATGATGCCGCAGTCTGATTGTGTCATCAGTGTGCCGGTCGCCTCTACCATGTGCAAAATCACGTCGGAAGACTTTGCCGGAAAAGTCTTGGGCATCAAGTGTCACAATGATGCCGTTTATGAGCTGACGCTCGATGTAAACGGGACGCCACCAGCATTTTTACCTGGTCAGTATGTCAACATCAATGTGCCTGAAAGTGGTCAGCATCGTTCGTATTCGTTTAGCTCAGCGCCTGGGAAAAGTGAGATTAATTTTCTTATCAAACAAATCCCCAGTGGCTTAATGAGCACGTGGCTGTCTCAGATGCAAGCAGGTGAAGAGATCAGTTTTACAGGTCCTTTGGGTAGCTTTTACCTGCGCGAGCCTGTACGCCCCTTGTTGTTTTTGGCAGGGGGGACAGGCTTGGCTCCCTTTTTGTCCATGCTCGAGGTGTTGGCGCAAGAGCCACGCGATATACCGATTCAATTGATCTATGGGGTGACCCGTGATCAGGATTTGGTCGGGCTAGAGCAGTTGGATCAGTATGTAGAAAAGATCCCCAACTTTAGCTATATCGCGAGTGTTTTTGATGCTGATTCAGCCCATCCTCACAAGGGCTATGTCATGGACCATATGACGGATGAGATGTTCCACGATGGCAATGTGGATGTTTATCTGTGCGGCCCTGTACCCATGGTGGAAGCTGTGGACGGGTTTATGAAAGAACGCAGCCTGAAAGCAGCGAGTTTCTATTACGAGCGGTTCATTCCAAGTCAGTAAAGGTGTCACATGCGAGATAGAAACAAACGTTTTGTGGACAAGGTCGCACTCATCACAGGCGCGGCCCAAGGTATCGGTCGTGAGGTGGCTACCAATATTCATGCTGAAGGGGCCTATGTGGTGGCGGTTGATCGCTCTGAATTAGTTCATGAGCTCAAAGAACAGCTGCAAGGTGAGCGTATTTGCACGGTCACTGCAGATTTAGAGCAATTTGAGGGGGCTCAGACAGCTGCCAGTACCGCGCATGAGGCTTTTGGGCGTATTGATGTGCTGGTCAACAACGTGGGCGGCACCATCTGGACGCGTCCTTTTGAGCACTACGATGCCGCGCAGATAGAAAAAGAAGTGCAGCGTTCTTTGTTTCCTACTTTGTGGTGCTGTCGGGCGGTTTTGCCCTATATGCTCGAGCAGAAAAATGGGGCGATCGTCAATGTTTCCTCTATCGCTACACGCAGTGTGAATCGGGTGCCCTATGGTGCTGCCAAAGGCGGTGTCAATGCATTAACTGCTTGCTTGGCTTTTGAGACGGCCGAGCGTGGGATACGAGTTAATGGCGTAGCCCCCGGGGGGACAGAAGCGCCTGCACGCAGGATACCGCGTAATGAGAATGAAATCGATGAGCAAGAAAAGCAATGGTATCAACAGATCGTTGATCAAACCATCGATAGCACACTCATGAAGCGCTATGGCACTTTGCAGGAGCAAGCCAGTGCGATTTTGTTTTTGGCCTCTGATGAGGCGGCTTACATCACTGGCTCGGTATTACCGGTAGGAGGTGGGGACCAGGGCTAATGCGCTGGTTGTGATTACCCATTATTAATTTTCTTGTGATTTGGAGGAGACATATTGTGAAAAAACTGAATATTAACGACGTTATTGATTCGTCGACCATTAATAAATTCCATTGGTCCATTATTTGGCTTTGTGCATTGCTGTTGATTTTTGATGGCTATGATTTGTTTATTTATGGTGTGGTATTGCCCGTATTGATGGACGAGTGGGGGCTTTCACCTGTACAGGCAGGGGCGTTAGGTAGTTATGCCTTATTTGGCATGATGTTTGGGGCCTTGATATTTGGTCCTGTCGCTGACCGTATTGGCCGTAAAAGTGGGGTCGTCATTTGCTTTGTTATTTTTAGCATCGCTACTTTTTTAAATGGCTTTGCGAGCTCAGTCACCGAATTTGGGGTATATCGATTTTTAGCAGGATTGGGTTGCGGTGGGTTGATGCCTAACGCCGTAGCCTTGATGAATGAATATGCACCGCGCCGTTCACGTGGGACTTTGGTGGCGCTCATGTTTAGTGGTTATTCCTTGGGTGGTCTGATATCTGCTGGGTTAGGTATTTATATGTTGCCACGCTTTGGTTGGCAGTCTATGTTTTTTGCGGCTGCAGTGCCCTTACTATTGTTGCCCTTATTGTTATGGAAGTTGCCCGAATCCGTCGGTTTTTTGCTGAAACAGGGCAAAGAGGAACGCGCGCGCGAAATGCTAAAAAAAGCCAACCCCGCGGAAAATTTGCAGAATGTGACTCTGTATCAAGAGGATGCCAAGGTCAGTGCCGTGCCCGTGTTGGATCTATTTAAAGAGGGTCGTCTGGTGGGCACCCTGATGATTTGGTTGGCGTTTTTCTGCTGCTTGTTAATGGTGTATGCGTTGGGCTCTTGGTTGCCCAAGCTCATGGCAAATGCCGGCTATAGCCTTGGATCTAGTTTGTCATTCTTATTAGCACTAAATTTTGGTGGTATTTTTGGCGCCATCATTGGAGGCTGGTTGGGCGACCGCTGGGGATTGCCGCGCGTGATGGTTTGGTTCTTTACTCTTTCAGCCGTGTCTATCGGGTTATTAGGGTTTAAGAGCCCCATGGTCATTCTTTATGGGCTGATTATTGTCGCGGGTGCAACCACCATTGGGACACAGATTCTATTGTATGCCAAGGCAGCTCAATACTATCCACTGGCTATGCGCTCGTCAGGCTTGGGCTGGGCATCTGGGATTGGTCGTTTTGGCGCTATTGCAGGTCCGTTTTTAGGCGGTACCTTGATGGCCATGGCTTTGCCATTAAAGATGAACTTTTATGCCTTTGCAATTCCCGGAATCATTTCTGCGGGGGCCATCGGCATCCTTATCTTGACGCTGCGGCATCAAGCAGCAGTCAAGCGTTCTGTTGTTGCAATTTCATCATAGGATTCTAAAGCGTGATTGATAAAACAGTGCAGACTGTACAAGAAGCTTTGGCAGGAATCCAGGACGGAGCCACCATATTGATTGGTGGCTTCGGCACTGCTGGGATTCCTGAGGAGCTCATTGACGGCCTCATCGAACAGGGGGCCAAAGATCTGACTATCGTTAATAACAATGCTGGAAATGCTGATCATGGGTTGGCAGCGTTATTAAAGACGGGTCGGGTACGTAAAATTATTTGTAGTTTTCCCCGCCAAGCGGATTCTTATGTTTTTGACGAACTCTATCGCAGCGGCAAGATAGAGCTCGAGCTCGTACCTCAGGGCAACCTTGCCGAGCGGTTGCGTGCGGCGGGTGCGGGTATCGGCGGCTTTTTCACCCCTACAGGGTATGGCACCGAGCTTGCAGAGGGCAAAGAAACCCGATTGATCAATGGCCGCTGGCACGTGTATGAAACGCCCATCTATGGGGATGTAGCCCTGATTAAGGCCGAGGCCGGCGATCGTTGGGGCAATTTGACCTATCGGATGGCGGCACGCAATTTTGGCCCGGTCATGGCCATGGCTGCGCAACGTACTGTGGCGACTGTTTATGAGTTTAAAGCGCTTGGCGAAATGCCCCCTGAATGCGTGGTGACCCCAGGCATTTTTGTGGACCGTGTCGTCAAGGTGCCGCGTCGCAAAACTATTGCGGGTGGTTTTTAACCCATTTATCTATCCCTACCACAGTCATCGATTAGCGGAGCAAATTATGAGTGATACCTATCAACGGCGCAGCAGAGAGCAAATCGCCCAACGGGTCGCCCAAGACATGCCTAACGGCGCCTATGTCAATTTGGGTATTGGGATGCCGACATTGGTTTCCAATTACTTACCCGAGGGAGTAGAAATAGTCCTGCATAGTGAAAACGGTATTTTAGGTATGGGCCCAGCCCCCGAAGCCGGCAAAGAGGATTATGACCTCATTAATGCGGGCAAACAGCCAGTGAGTTTATTGCCTGGGGGAAGTTTTTTCCATCATGCAGATAGTTTTGCCATGATGCGCGGAGGCCATCTGGATGTATGCGTGCTAGGGGCATTCCAGGTATCGGCGAAAGGTGATTTAGCGAACTGGAGTACGGGTGAAAAAGGGGCCATCCCTGCGGTGGGTGGGGCAATGGATTTAGCATTGGGCGCCAAAGAAACCTGGGTCATGACGACGCTGCTGACCCGTGACGGCCAATGCAAAATTGTCCCCGAGTGTACCTATCCCATTACAGCGCTGGAATGTGTCAAACGTATTTATACCGACTTGGCGACATTTGTGTGTGACGACTCGGGCTTACGTGTTGTAGATCGGGTTGATGGGCTGAGTCATCAGGATTTAGAGCAATTAGTGGGCATGTCATTGGCCACATAAAGTGAGTAGAGGTTTATGAGCATCAAAATACAGCAGTTAGAGACTTCTCGGGGTTCATTCCGGATCGGCCAGGCAGGTAACCCTGATGCGCCTGCATTAATTTTAAGCAATTCGCTCGGGACCCTGCTCGAAATGTGGTCGCCTCAGGTGGCGGCTTTTGCTGCGCACTATCACGTGATTTGTTATGACACACGAGGCCATGGGGGTAGCCCGATTACAGAGGGCCCTTATGATTTTGCGGGGCTAGGCAATGATGTGTTGGCCATTATGGATGCTTTGAACATTCGCCGGGCTGCTTTTTGTGGCGTATCCATGGGCGGCCATACTGCTCTGTGGTTGGGGCGCTATGCGGCCGATCGCATAACGGCTATTGCGGTGTGTAATAGTGCGGCCAAGATTGGCACCGCAGCAGCGTGGTCCGAGCGCGCTGAAGCCCTGCGTGCAGGCGGCTCAACAGCCATGAAAAAATTGGCTGAAACAGCCCCCGAGCGCTGGTTTACCGAGGGCTTTATAGCCCGCCAACCCGAGGTCGTGACCGAGATGCAAGAGGTCTTGGCCAGATTGAATGCAGCGGGTTATGCCGCCTGTTGTGATGCTTTGGGGCAGTCAGATTTGCGTGATGAAATTGCTGCCATTACCGTTCCTACGTTGGTGTTGACTGGCGATGCGGATCCCGTCACTACGGTAGATGAGGCCAAAGAAATGCAGGCCAAAATTTCCGGCAGTGAGCTGGCAGTATTGCCTGCCTCTCATATTTCCAATATCGAGGCTGCGCAGGACTTTACGCAAACAGTGTTAGATTTTTTCAGGCAACACTAATCCTTAATTCCTAACTTTTAATTAACTAAGAGGTTTAATCATGCTTTATTTGGTTCATATGGTGGTCAATATTCCTCACGACTTGCCCCAAGAGCAAGCCGCAAAATTGATTGCAGAAGAAAAGCAATACTCTCAAGAGCTGCAACGTTCGGGCAAGTGGGCGAATATTTGGCGCGTGGTGGGCAAATATGCAAACTACAGTGTCTTTGATGTAAAGGACAACGAAGAGCTCCATGAATTGCTCAGGCAGTTGCCCTTGTTCCCTTATATGGATATCACAGTTACTCCTTTAGCAACGCACCCATCTGCGGTGTGATTAGCAGTTGCTTGTACGAATAACAAAATTGCTTGATGAATAGGAGGGGCCGCTATGAGAGGGATGTTTAAAGATTGGTCAATGACAGCCTGGATGACGGGTTTTATTGCCGTTTTAGTTTCTTATAGCGGTCCTTTGGTTATTTTTATTCAAGCAGCTCAGGCCGGTGGAATGTCGGCTAATATGCTGAGCTCTTGGATTTGGGCTATTTCTATCGGCAGTGGTGTTAGCGGTATTGTCTTGAGTGTTTGGCTGCGCGAGCCCATTATCACCGCATGGTCAGCACCTGGGACTGCCTTATTAATTAATTTATTCCCCGATATCAGTATGGCCGAGGTAGTGGGGGCTTATTTGTTGGCTGCATTGGCCACTATTTTGATTGGGCTCAGTGGTTATTTTGAACGTATCGTGCGTCTGATCCCCAGCGGGATTGCAGGCGCCATGATGGCCGGGATTTTGTTCCAGTTTGGCATTCAGGCATTTCATGTCAGTTCGGAATTACCGGGGTTGGTGTTCGCGATGTTGGCGGTGTATTTACTATGCCGACGGATAGCCCCTACATTTACCATTATTGTGGTTGCGGTGGTGGGCTTTGTTTTGGCTCATCTCATGGGATTAACTCAGTTTAGTGCGCTCGAGTTGTCCTTTGCACGCCCTGTATTCATTGTGCCTGAATTCAGTTTTGGGGCGTTTGTCAGTTTCACCATTCCTTTATTAATTGTCAGCCTGTCAGGTCAGTATTTGCCTGGCATGGTGGTGATGCGTCTGGCGGGCTACCGAGAGCATTCGCGTCCTATTGTGTCGGTGACTGGTATTGCGTCAGCCTTTGTTGCCTTTTTTGGGGGTATTTCTATTGTTTTGGCCGCTATCACTGCCGCATTGTGTACTGGTGAAGAGTCGCATAAAGATAAAGACAAGCGTTATGTGGCCGGTATTGCCAATGGGGTCTTTTACCTGATCGGGGGGACGCTGGCAGGCACCATCGTGTTGCTATTTACGGCCTTGCCCTCGGCGCTGATTGCCACCTTGGCGGGACTCGCTTTGCTGGGGGCAATCCTCAGTAATATCCGCCTTTTCGTTGAGGATACCGATTATTTAGAGCCATCGCTAATTACCTTTTTGGCCACAGCATCGGGCATGAGTATTGGTGGTTTTGGCGCGGCGTTTTGGGGCATCGCGCTGGGCTTGATTGCTCATGTCATTTTAAGCGGTTCTTTAGGACGTTGGTGCAAGCACTATGGCCGCGTACTGGTTAAAAGATAAATGGAGTCAGTTCATGCTTAATGTGGACAATTTACTGGCGGTCATGCCAGCACATCAAGAGAAAATACAGCGCATGCAGTTGCTCATGGATCAGCAGCGGTTGCCAACCATTACGGTCGTTGGGAAATACAACCATGGTAAGAGCAGTCTTTTAAATGCGCTGGTGGGCGAGACCCATTTCGCCGTCGCAGATAAGCGCCAAACCCGTTGCTTAGAGCGTGCAGTAGCGGACGGGGTGTGTTGGTTAGATGCGCCAGGCTTGGATGCAGACATTCGATCCGAGGATGATGCTCATGCCCATCAAGCAGCTTGGTTAGAAGGGGATGTGCGTTTATTTGTGCACGCAGCCCGCGAGGGCGAGCTTGACGCGGCCGAACAAAATTTATTGTTGCGCCTGATTCAAGACGAAAAAGACAGTCAACGCGCCGTCATTTTTGTGCTCAGTCAATCCGATCAGGTTGCCAGCGATGATGTGCTGACGGGGATTATCAGTAATATTCAGGCTCAAGCCCCAGAGGTCAAGTCCATTGAAGTTTCGGCGATGCGTTATCAACGTGGGGTAGAGCGCAAACAACCCTTATTTATAGAAAAAAGTGGGGTGCCCGAGCTACAAGACTGCTTATCCGAGGCAATAGCGCAGGTACCCGCTAATCGGCAGATTGAAAAGGATTATTTATTTAAATTTCTATCTGATGAGCTTGACGAATTAATCAACGCCCAAGAAAACACAGTGCAGACATTAAAAGATAGCGCGGTACGTGCAGAGCAGGCCTTTAACGAAGAGCTGCAGCAGGTGTTGGCACAGGCAGCGGTTGATTTGCATGACATCATGCAAGAGCCAGAGGTAGATGAGGCGCTGGATCCTGGCTCTATTGATGATGTGTATAAGGTCACTGCAGGGAAAATAGAACGCTCTAAAATCCAAAATGCTTATTCGCGTGTATGCATCCACATACGTGGGGTGTTGACCCGTCATGGTGTGGTGGCGTTGCCCAAGCAACAGCAAACAGGTGCTAAAGGACTTGATACCGTGATGGTAGTCGTGATGGGGGTATCTGTAAAATATCGAGCCGATCTCAGACGCATGTTCGCAGAGGCGACAGGTAGAGAGCGCTTGTACCAAGATTTCAAGAAATATTTTGAACAGTCCCAAGATCATTTAGATCGATTGCAGGCCATTGAGCAGGCGCAACAAGTACTAAACATGAGACTGATGGCACGCGAGGAGTTGCAGCAATGGCACCAGCTAGCAGCCTAAAGATCAACACTGAAACTGAGTTCTTGGCCCGTTTGGGCGCGTTGGAAATGGCACCTTTTGATGTGCGCAACGCGTTAGAGATATTGTTTGATTGGCGTCGCGCGCTGATTGGTGAGCTGACACTACAGCCCCTAAACTGTGAGGTGCTGGCTGCATCGCATACGTTGGCCAAGAGTTTAGTCGGCATTAATGACCACATTGCTGGGTTTAATGCGCGTTGGGCCAAGCAGTGGCAAGCGCGACTGCCGGCGCAAGAGCTTGCGGATTATTTTGACGATAAGCTGATGTTTTTGGTATTTGGCAAATTTAATGCAGGCAAAAGCTCATTTTGCAACTTCATTGCCGAACGGTTTTCTGCACAGGGGCACGCTGTTGAGTATTTCACTGTAGATGCGGGTGAGATTAAAACGATTGAGGGACCTTTCAGAGAAGGAGATACTGAAACCACTGCCGAGATCCAAGGGCTGTTGCTGGCCAAGCGCATAGTGTTATTGGATACCCCAGGGTTGCATTCACTCACGGCAGAAAATGCCGCCTTAACCCGTCAGTTTTTAGAAAGTGCAGATGGTATGTTGTGGTTGAGCAGTTCCACATCGCCAGGCCAAGTCCAAGAACTCGATACGTTGGCGCAGGAACTACGTCGACGCAAGCCATTATTGCCCGTCATTACACGCAGTGATTTTATTGACGAAGACATCGTTGGCGATGAAATTATCAAGGTGGTCTGCAATAAAACAACTGAAAATAGGCAGTTACAAGAGCAGGATTTGCGTGCCCGTGCTGTAGAGAAACTCACAGAGTTAGAGGTGGACCCCGCAGTCTTGGCGCCGGCGGTGTCTGTTTCAGTTTACGCCGTTAAATCCCATCATCCCAAAGAGGACGTGCTCGACGAGGTGTTAGATGCTGCTGGCTTTTATCAATTTTATGATGCCTTGGCCCAGCTCTTACCAGGGATGGTGCGCTACAAACAGAGAAAGCCTGCAGAAGTGCTACTGCACCATTTAGAAGAAGATGTGCTCGAGGATCTCACTCAGTTGCAAAACCAATTGCAAACGGTGATGAATGGGGTGAGTGCCGAAATAAAAGCAGTACAACACAGTGGTGAACGTTGGGCACGGTATGTGTGGCAGCAATGCGCTGCAACTATACCTCAGCTGCTTGATGAGCAGATAGAACAAACAGGCTCAGTGCCAGCACTCAGCCAGGCGTTAAACACTCATTTGCATGGGTTAATGCAATCATCAGCACCATGCTATTGGCCTGATTACAGTCTAGGGATGTTAGAGGGCTGTTGTGATCTAGAGCCTATTAAACAAAAGTTGGCAGGCTTTAACCAGATTTCGCTCAATAATTATGAATCGCTGTACGAGTGCTTAGATGAAGCGATCTATGCGGCAACCACTGCCATCAGCGAAAAAATGGCCGAAGCGTTAGGGGTGGCCTTAGAACAACTACACGAAAGACTTGCGCACATGCAGCAACGAGTGCAAGAAAATAGGCAGACACTGAATGATTTGCGGCACGAATTGTTGCCCGCACACCATACCTAGGTATAATAAGGTCTCGTATTACATAGCGGCTCTCCTACATGACGTGCTTTTAGATTGCAAATTTTATCTTGGCAGTCTTTGGCTAAAGAGAGACACATGACCAAAGAAAATACTCAACATATTCTAGAAGCAGTGTTACTATGTGCACATGAGCCGCTCACGGTGGACCAGTTACAACAAATACTCGAGCCATTAGAGCTCAGTAAAGAGCAGGTCAAAGATCATTTGCATCAACTGCAGTTATACTGGTCCCAGAGGGGTTTATATTTAGAGCGCGTTGCTTCGGGTTGGGCGTTTCGTTCACAGTCTGCTGTGCAGCCCTATATTTCTCGTTTATTTGCTCAGCGTCCTGTACGCTATTCACGCGCC
>DATGTW010000169.1:0-18846 GCA_035301625.1 Paenalcaligenes sp. | reverse complement strand
CCGGTCTTGGCAAACTACGGAGTAGATAATCTTCGCTTTTTAACCCCGGTGTATGCAGGCGATACCTTGGGCGTGCAATTTACTTGTAAAGAAATAAATCCGCGTGCTAATGCTGACTATGGCGAGGTGCGTTGGGATTGCAAGGTCACCAATCAAGATGACGTGGTGGTAGCCCATTACGATGTGTTGACCATGGTGGCCAAATAAGAGAGGGTGCTATGGCACATGTTTTTTCCTTTGATGGTTTAGTACCGGTGGTCCACCCCAGTAGTTTTATCCACCCTAATGCTACTTTGATCGGCGACGTTATTATTGGGGCGGGGTGTTATGTTGGCCCGGGTGCAGTATTGCGGGGTGACTTTGGACGTATCGTGCTCAAAGCCGGCTCCAATGTACAAGACAATTGCATCGCACATTGTTATCCGGATGCCGACGTGATTGTCGAGGAAGACGGTCATGTAGGCCATGGTGTCATCTTGCATGGCTGTACTATTGGAAAAAACTCAATGGTAGGCATGAATTCAGTGGTCATGGACCATGCCGTAGTCGGCGAAAATGCCATTGTAGGAGCAATGGCATTCGTAAAAACAGCACAGGAAATACCTGCCAATCATTTAGCGGTGGGCACACCGGCACGTATCTTGCGCGAGCTCAGTACTGAGGAACTACAGTGGAAAAAAGAGGGGACCGAGGTTTACCAATGGCTGGCCATGAAAAACCCCGAGTTGCTCAAAGCAGTCGATGCGCCCCTCTCCCAGCCCGAATCCGAGCGCAAGCGTTTACAAATGCCTGAATACGATTCCTTGCATCTGCGCCGTTTCAAAGCAGGCGAGGTGTAGGCAATCTTGTTGCTGTAAATAGGGTGCTATCAATTTCCTTGCATTGCCCATATAAAAAGGGTTACCGATATCAAAGCAATCGGTAACCCTTTTTTGTAGCTGCGGGCTCATATGTGAGTGACCGCGGACGCAACCAACGAAAGACAATAGAGGGGATTAAGAGGGCTTATTATCCTTTTCTTGAGGGCTAGCATCCTGGGTGCTATTTTTGTCCTCTTTTGTAGTTTCTGCATCCTCTGAATTTTCTATATCCTCTGTGCCTTCTTCGTATTCGAGGTCTTCCTCGTCATTTTGCAAGTCATCATCGTGAGCTTCCATATCCCAAGGCAAAATGCCAGGGGATACGTGCAAGAAGTGCATGTACTTCTCGAACTGATCCAATATGTCAGCGATGATGTCCTGCTGTTCGTAGCCATAAATATCATATGCTTGGCCACCCCGACGCAAGAACACTTCGGCACGGTAGAATTTACGCACGCCATCTTCATCCGCCGGGATGTTTTCAGGCAGTTCGATATCTGGTAGCTCGTAGCCACGCAGACGAATTTCATACACAAACTCTAATTTTTCTTCTTGCATGACCTCAAAATGCGCACGGCAATTTTGTGGGTCAAAATGCACCGAAGCTTCCCAACCGCGTTCTTGTAGCTCGGTCTGGACGTTTTCCATGCTGCTCATGACGGTCGTTTTAATAAAGCGGCTGACGTCTTGCTTGGACGGAAAGTCCACCAAGTTGGCCAAGCGCTTTTTCCACTCGTTGCGCCCCAAGCGATTCGTGGTGGGGGGAGCAGTATGGTGCAACTGACTGGCGTCATGGTGCTCTTCGATAATCAGGGCGCGCCACATGCCAATGGCCGAGACAATCATAATGAGAGCAAAGGGCAGAGCACTGATGACAGATCCTGCTTGGAGTGCACTTAGGCCGTTGGCCAGCAATAGTGCAATCGCTACCAAGCCTGACATAGAGGCCCAGAAAACGCGTTGCCATACAGGTGTTTGTGCTGCACCACCCGATGCCAACGAGTCAATCACCAAAGAGCCCGAATCCGATGAGGTGACAAAGAATAGGGCAATCAGTAATACACTAATAAAACTGATAACAGAGGTAAAGGGCAGTTGCTCAAAGAATTTAAACAACGCAATGGCATGGTCTTGCTCTACATGATCGATGAGGCTGGTATAGCCATCGATGATGATCATATGTAAAGCCGTATCACCAAAAACAGAAAACCAAACAAAAGTAAACGCAACAGGGACAACCATCACCCCAACGATAAATTGGCGGATGGTTCTGCCACGGCTAATGCGCGCAATAAACAGGCCCACAAAAGGCGCCCAGGCAATCGTCCAGCCAAAAATAAATAGCGTCCAGTTACCAATCCAATCGCTACCAGTATAGGCCTGTAGGTTGAAGGTACGCTGCACAATGTTGCTTAGGTAGCTACCCGTATTCTCCATGAAAGTATTGAGAATAAATATGGTAGGGCCAGTCACAAACACAAAGATCATCAACCCAACGGCGATGAAAATATTGAGCAGTGATAGGTTTTTAACCCCTCGGTCCAAACCTGCCCCTACGGACAGCGCCGTGAGAGCAGTTACGGATACGATGGTCGTGATCTGGACCGTATAGCTGACTGGAATACTGGGCCACAGATAATTTAGACCCACGTTGATCTGTGTCACTGACAGTCCCAGTGTCGTCGCAATCCCAAACAAAGTCCCCAAAATAGCAAACACATCCACAGCATGACCAATAGGGCCATAGATTCTATTGCCAATCAGAGGGTACAAAGCAGAGCGAATGGACAGGGGTAGGCCATGGCGGTACGTAAAATAGGCTAATGTCAGCCCGACCAAGCCATAAATAGCCCAAATGTGAAAGCCCCAGTGGAAAAACGAGATTTGCATGGCCTGTTTGGCCGAATCAATGGTTAATGCTGGGCCTTCAGGTGGGGAGGCATAGTGCAGTACGGGCTCGGCTACCCCGAAAAAAAGCAATGCAATGCCATAGCCGGCAGCAAAGAGCATCGCAAACCATGATAAGAAACTATATTCCGGCTCAGCATGGTCCGGACCTAACTTGATACTGCCCCATTTTGAAAGGGCAATAGCGACCATGAACAACAAAAAGAATGCCACCGCCAGCATGTAAAACCAGCCAAAGTGAACAGTCAAATAATCAAGTACATCAGCCAGTACCTGCCCGACAGCTACGGGGTCGTTCATGGTACCAATGAGCAGAATAAGAATCAGAGTAAATGCTGGGATAAAAACAGGATAAAGGATTGTTTTTGGCACAGCAGGTTTTTTTTGTACCATGATGATTTTCTTTAAAGGAAAAAGACGTGATAAAAAGACAGGAAAAGAAAGATCAAATAAGGCAGTAATTATTCTTCTTCTTAATTGAGTGAATTCTTTGTTCTTAGAGTGATAGTAGTGCCTTATAAGAAAGTTTTATACTGCTTATTCACAATCCTTGTCAATTTGATTTCTGCATAAAAATGTGTTCTGAAAGTGGCTGTAATGCAGGAACCCATAAAGAAATAACCCTGGGCTCTTTAGGGTTCCGCATCATGAAATTAACCCGGGTAAAAAGTAGATACCACCGCCAAACCTGCGGGTATGGAAATCAACGAAAATAAAGTACTAACGACTACCGTCGAAGCTGATTTATCTTCATAAGCCTTATTACCAACTGCCAGGGCGGGTACGGCAGTGGCCGTTGGGATGACTCCAATCAGAAAGGCCGATGCCAAAAGCTCGCCACGCAAACCCAGCAATATTCCAACGCCTAAAATAATCGCGGCTTGCAGAATGTTTTTGACAAAAGTGTTGAAAAGAATTTCACGGTCGAGATGAAATTCAGATTTGGAAATAAATAATCCCAAGAAGAATAAAGCGACACCTCCCGCTGTTTCCCCTAATTCGTTAATTGACTGACTGGCAATTTCGGGTAGTTTGACGCCTAGCACAGCCAGGATAGCCCCGAGTATGGGTAAAACCACCAAAGGTTGTACTACTGCACGGCCCAGAGCCTTGAGTGGACTGGCTTGCGAGGTTCCGGATTGTAAAATTGCGAGCGCCAACGGCAAAATAATCACAGTGTAAATCAGGTTGCCAATCACCACAGCAATAAGTCCCGAAGTACCGACTGCGGCAATCAGTACCGGTGGACCGCAGTAAGCCATGTCTGGAAAAGAAACAGCTAAAGCCTGCATGGTGGCATTGGGCGTATCATACTTTTTGATGACTCGTCCATATACGTAACCAAAGATATAAGTTAATACTAGGCCAATACCCATGGCCAGTGCATAATCAACGTCAAGGATATCTTTAGGCGAGGACGTCAAAGCCGCCAAAAACAATGCTAAAGGCAATGCAATCTTGACGACAAATGCAGCTAAACCATCCGCGTATTCTTTTTTAACAAACCCCGTCTTTCCAGATATCCAGCCTAAAAATATGCCCAGAGTAATGGGGCCCAACGCAGCCAGTATTGTGTGAGAAAGCATAAGACCTCCTTTTTGTTCTTCAAGAACCGTAGCTTATCTGAACTGTTTAAAAGTAATTCTATTTGTTAATACTTCTTTAGAAATATTTTTTGTTCATGTGGACAAAGATAGATACAATTTAGATGGACGGATATCCGTACGCAAGTTTTGTATTTGCATTCAATTGCTTATTCTCGACCTTTTATAACTTTCTTTCTAGGCATTGATATATAAAAAGAGTATTATCAATGTGAAAGAAACAACAATATTTATCTAAGGAGTTGCCATGGTGCGGTGTGTTCGCTTATTTACTGACGAGCATGGGCAGGTCCAAGCGCAGGAGGGGGGGTTGCAGTATGAAACTGCCGAGCGTGGTGATCACACTACGCGGACGTTTTCGGCCAAGCAGGTTTTTTATAGATCGACCACAGCACCGGCCTCGTCTGATTGGCACCTGGATCCCACTCGTCAATTTGTCATTACTTTACAAGGACATTTGGCATTTGAAACCGAAACAGGGCAGGCATTTGAATTACAAAGGGGTGACGTGCTTTTGACAGAAGAGACCGCGGGGAAAGGGCATCGTTGGCGTATGCTTGGCGATGAGCCTTGGGTGCGTGTTTATGTCACTTTGCCAGAGAGTATGGACGTCTCTTTTTTAGCGAGTAAATAAAAATTTGGTCAAAGGAGCTATGCATGATCCGTTGTGTGCGTTTATTTACGGATGCTAGTGGGCAGTCAGACTTTGAAGAGGGGCACCTGAAACTCACTTCCGAGGCAGGCAACGACGCCAGTAGTTTGATGGCGATTGCCAAAACCGTTTCTTTTCGTGAAACCAGTAGCGGAGGCAGCTTTGACTGGCACACTGCGCCCACTATCCAATACGTCGTTACCCTCAAGGGGACTCTCGAGTTTGAAACCCATACGAACAAGCGCTTTGTTTTGCATCCTGGTGACGTATTGCTGGCTGAGGATATCACCGGCGGCGGTCACCGCTGGCATTTGATTGATAACGAACCTTGGCTGCGCGCTTATATCGCCTTGGATGATGATGCCGAGGCTTCTTTTGTTTCAGGTTCAACCATTTAAACCAGAGGTCATCTGTTATGAGCAAAACTACGCCTGAGCGAGTCGATTTTTTGCTAATCGGAGCCGGGATCATGAGTGCCACCGTGGGCACGCTACTCAAAGAGTTGAACCCGAGCGCTGATATCTTGGTGTTAGAGACACTAGAAGATTGCGCAATGGAGAGCTCAAATGGCTGGAATAACGCCGGTACTGGGCATGCTGCTAACTGCGAGTTGAACTACACGCCGCAAAAAAGCGACGGTACTGTAGATATTAGTCGTGCACTCGAGGTTAATGTAGAGTTCGATCTATCCCGCCAATTGTGGTCGTATTTGGTTGAAAAAGGCATTATTGATGATCCTGCTGATTTCATCCGTTCTTGCCCGCATATGAGCTTTGTTTGGGGCGAGGAAAATGTCAAGTTTTTGCAGGCGCGGCACCAAGCAATGTCAGCGCATCATTGTTATCACGGCATGCAATTCAGCACCGATCCCAAAGAAATCGAAGAGTGGGCACCGCTGATTATGCAAGGACGTGAGGACAGCACCCCGGTGGCTGCGACGCGTATGATCACCGGTACTGATGTTGACTATGGGACACTCACACGGCTTTTGTTTGAGCATTTAAAAAATACATCTGGTGTGAGTGTTCGTTATTTGCATACAGTGACAGATTTTGAGCGTGACCCACAGTCTCAGGAATGGATTGTGACCGCGCGTTGCTCGATGACTCATGAAAAGCGCCAGTTTCAGACTCCGTTTGTATTTATTGGGGCGGGTGGGGGTGCTTTAGAGCTGTTAGAGAAATCGGATATTCCCGAAGGCCATGGCTACGGCGGGTTTCCTGTCGGGGGGATTTGGTTGCGCTGTGATGACGAAGAGGTTAGCCATAAGCATAACGCCAAGGTTTACGGAATGGCACCAACAGGTTCCCCACCGATGTCAGTGCCGCATTTGGATACGCGTATTGTTGAAGGCAAACGTTCCGTGTTGTTTGGTCCTTATGCCGGGTTTTCCACCCGCTTTCTCAAACACGGTTCACTGACAGATTTGTTCCGCTCTGTACGTTCGGATAACGTTGTGCCCATGTTGGATGTGGCCAAAGATAATTGGGATCTTACTGAGTATTTGATTTCCCAGGTCTTGCAAAGCGGGGGCCATCAGTTTGATATGCTGACGCAATTTTACCCACAAGCCAGACGCCCCCAGTGGGAGCATGTGGTGGCTGGACAGCGTGTACAAATTATTCGCCCGACGCACAAGCACCACGGAGGTCGCTTAGAGTTTGGCACCGAACTAATTTCTGCTTCTGATCAATCCCTGGCTGCATTATTGGGTGCATCACCTGGGGCCTCGACCGCAGCTTTTATCGCACTTGAATTGCTTGAGCGGTGCTTTGCCGATCGACTGACCCCTGATGGCTGGCTAAACACTTTGCGCGAGATTTTTCCAACCTATGGGGTTAACCTTAAAACAGATGCTGATGCATGTCGCAGTATTCGCGCGCAAACCGCCCAGGTGCTCAAGTTAGATAATATCTAGTAAATCCAGCTCACACGCAAATTGTATAAGGGATCAAAGATGTCAATAAAAAACATTGCTGATTTGTTGGTGCACACGCTGGCCGAGGTAGGCGTAAAGCGTATTTACGGGGTTGTCGGAGATAGTTTAAACGGTGTAACCGAAGCTGTGCGCACGCATGGTGAGATCGAATGGGTAGGCACGCGCCACGAAGAAGTGGCTGCTTTTGCTGCCAGCGGCGAGTCACAACTGACCAATGAATTAGCCGTTTGTGCGGGATCTTGCGGCCCCGGTAATTTGCACCTCATCAATGGTTTGTTTGATGCTCATCGCAGCCGTACTCCTGTGCTGGCGATCGCAGCCCATATCCCATCGGCCGAGATTGGCAGTGGTTATTTTCAGGAAACACATCCCGATCAACTCTTTAAAGAATGTAGTCATTATTGCGAACTCGTTTCTCATCCTGACCAATTGCCGTATGTCATTGAAAATGCCATTCGCGCGGCAGTAGGGCAAAAAGGTGTCGCTGTGGTTGTGCTGCCGGGTGATGTTGCTTTGCAAGACTCACCGGTCAAGAGTGTTTCCCCGCGCACCAGCTTGGTGCCCAAAGACCCGGTGGTGCTTCCTCAAGACGACGAAATACAGGCGTTGGCCTCTTTACTTAACGAGTCCAAACGCGTAGCTATTTTCGCGGGCCGGGGTTGTGCCGGTGCGCATGCGCAGCTAATGGATTTGGCTGATGCGCTCAAAAGCCCAATTGTGTATGCCCTTGGGGGGAAAGAGCACGTTGAATATGATAATCCTTATGATGTAGGCATGACCGGTTTCATTGGGTTTGAGTCCGGTTACAAGGCCATGCATTCTTGCGACACCTTGTTAATGCTAGGCACAGATTTCCCTTATAAACAGTTTTTGCCCCACAAGGTCAAAATAGCCCAAGTGGACATCCGCCCCGAAAATTTGGGGCGTCGGGCCAAACTCGAACTGGGTGTGGTAGGTGACGTCAAAGAAACGATTAAAGCGCTCCTGCCTCATTTGCAAAAGCGTGACGAACGCCATTTTCTGGACGCAGCGCTCAAAGACTACAAACACTCGCGTGCTGAGCTGGATAAACTGGCGCAGCCCGGTAGCCATGGGGTAATACACCCACAATATCTGACAACGGTTGTTAGCGAGAAAGCTGCAGATGATGCCGTTTTTACCGCCGATGTAGGTACCCCGACCGTATGGACAGCGCGTTATTTACAAATGAATGGCAAACGCCGTTTGATCGGCTCTTTTACTCATGGCTCGATGGCGAATGCGATGCCCCAAGCCTTGGGTATTAAAAAGGCAAATCCTGAACGACAGGTCATTTCTTTTTCAGGGGATGGTGGCTTTTCCATGCTCATGGGCGATTTAATTAGCCTCAAACAGCATGAGATCCCGGTCAAGGTGGTGATCTTTAATAATGGTGTGTTAGGTTTTGTGGCGCTTGAAATGAAAGCCGCGGGATTTGTGAATACAGGGGTGGACTTGAAAAACCCCGATTTTTCGCAGGTTGCAAAGTCTGTTGGTATTTACGGCGAGCGTGTCGAGGACCCGACCGATTTACCCGCTGCGGTGGATCGGTTTTTAGCCCATGAGGGCCCCGCAGTCTTGGATGTCGTTACTGCCAGCCAGGAACTGGTGCTGCCTCCAACCATCCATATGGATCAGGTCAAAGGCTTTAGCTTATGGGGACTGAGGGCTGTAATGGACGGGCAAATGCAGCATGTTATTGATTTGGCCAAAGTTAATTTATTTGATCGATAGGCACGGCAGGGTGCAAGTACTGTGTTGAATTGAATCAATAGAGCACTTGTAGTTTTAATGGCCTAATTTTTTAAAAGGTGGGGAAAAATGTTCAATGAAACCGTAGTCGACTTATCGCGATTACAGTTTGCAGCGACCGCCTTGTATCACTTTTTGTTTGTCCCACTCACATTGGGACTCTCAGTGCTACTTGCGGTAATGGAAACTGTTTATGTGGTGACCGGTCGCGAGGTCTATAAGCGAATCACCCAGTTCTGGATGCGCTTGTTCATGATTAACTTTGCTCTGGGGGTGGCCACTGGGCTGACCATGGAGTTTCAGTTTGGCATGAACTGGTCGTACTACTCCAGCTTTGTGGGCGATACATTTGGAACCTTGCTTGCCGTAGAAGGCCTGATGGCTTTCTTTATGGAGTCTACCTTTGTAGGGTTGATGATATTTGGCTGGGGGCGCCTTTCCAAAGGTAAGCACTTGGTAGTGACTTATCTGGTGGCGCTAGGATCCAACCTGTCGGCGATGTGGATTCTGGTTGCTAATGGCTTTATGCAGCATCCCGCGGGCGCAGAGTTTAATCCGGTCACGATGCGCATGGAGTTAGCCAGTTTTGAACACCTTTATTTTAACCCTGATGCGCAGGCCAAGTTTGTACATACTGTATTAGCAGGCTACGTCACGGCCGCTATTTTTGTCTGTGGTATCAGTGCTTTTTATATGCTGCGCAATCGCCACGTGGATGTCGCCCGCCGCTCTTTCCGCATTGCCGCTTTGTTTGGTGTATTGGGTACCGCAGGTGTCATTACACTGGGTGATGCATTGGGCTACGTAGGCGGACACTCACAGCCATCCAAGCTCGCAGCCATGGAGGCCCTGTGGGAACCCGAAGAGGCTCCTATGCCATTTAATGTGGTTGCATTTCCGTCACAAAGCGAAGAGCGCAACCTATTCGAGGTACAAATACCGGCAGTGTTATCTATATTGGTGACGCACACGCTGGACGAAACGGTACCATCGGCTTTGGAAATCCAAGCAGAGTCCAAAGAGCGCATTAAAAATGGTATTCCTGCTGTGCTGGCGATGGAAGAATTAGGCAGGGATCCCAACAATGAACAGGCCCTGGCCCAGTTTGAAGCGCATAAAGCAGATGTGGGCTATGGACTTTTGTTGCAAAAATATGCGCCCGAGGGGGATGTGACACAGGTTACCGATAAGGAAATTGAGTTAGCCGCCAAAGATACCATCCCCGAAGTGTGGGTGATTTTCTGGGCTTTCCGTCTGATGGTGGCATTTGGTTTACTTATGCTGGCCTATTTTGTCACTGCTATCGTGATGACCCTAAGAAATACAGTACAGGATTCACGCTGGTTCCTGCGCGCTTCTGTGTGGATGATTCCTGTTCCATTCCTGGCATGTGAGATGGGTTGGTTAGTTGCTGAGATGGGACGTCAGCCGTGGACGGTATTTGAAATATTACCGACTTGGCTATCAGCATCAACCCACTCTGTCACCTATATGGTGGTATCTTTAACCGGTTTTGTGTTGCTTTACACTGCTTTTGCCATCGTCGAGATGTATTTGATGGTGCGCAGCATCAAGAAGGGTCCTGATGCACCCAGTGAGCTCGAGCTGAAACAGCTTGGCAAGGCACCTGCACAAGGCCAATTGAGCGCAGAATAAGGAGCACACCATGGATTTATATTTTTATTTAATCATTGTTTGGTGGTTGCTGCTTGGCGTCTTATTGATTGCCCTGGGAGCAATGGTGGGCATGGATATGGGGGTAGGTACGATCTTGCGTTATGTGGGTCGTACCGACGAAGAGCGCCGTGTCGCCCTGAACATCATTGGCCCACACTGGGACGGTAACCAGGTATGGTTTGTCCTGGGTGGTGGGGCAATCTTTGCCGCCTGGCCATTGGTATATGCAACCTCTTTTTCCGGGTTTTATATTGTCATGCTCATTTTGTTATGGAGCATGATTGTACGCCCACTAGGTTTTGAATACCGCAGTCAAATCCCATCAGCTTCTTGGCGTAATGTCTGGGATTGGAGTTTGTTTGTTTCCGGTTTCATTCCCATGCTGGTCTTTGGGGCTGCCGTGGGCAATGTATTGTTAGGGGTGCCATTTCATTTCAGTGATCGGATGGTGTCGTACTATACCGGGGGATTCATTGAGCTCTTTAACCCATACGCTATTTTATGTGGTTTGGTCGCAGTTGGAATGGCGATATACAAGGGCGGTGCGATGCTGATGATTCGCAGTGGCGAAGAAAAAATTACCCGCAGAGCACGGACAGCAGCGATTTGGGGTGGGATCATCGCACTGATCATCATGACCATCTTGGGTTTTTGGTCCGCTGGCTTGCCGGGTTATGAAATCGTGCAATCACCTGCTCCTGGAACACAGCAAACACCCTTACACCAAACTGTGGCTATCGTGCCTGATAGCTTGCTGAGCAATTACGACGCCCATCCCGTCTTGTGGCTGTTGCCTGCGTTAGCGTATGCCGGGATTCTTTTAGGCATCATTGCATTGCTCATGGGACGCCCCATTTGGGGATGGTGGTTGGGTGCGGGTTCTTGGGTAGGAGTGATCGGAATGGTTGGCGCTGCTATGTTCCCATTTATCATGCCCTCTAGCAGCGAACCATCACACAGCCTGACAGTCTGGAACTCGGGTGCGAGCACGTTGACCATGATCTGGATGCTCGGCTTTACTGCTATCTTTATCCCGCTCATTGCTTGCTACACCAGTTGGGCCTTTCACGTGATGCGTGGCAAGGTTGACCTGGACCGTCTCGAGCAAAAAGACGGGCATATGTACTAAGGAGAACGATCAATGTCAACTTTTTCCCGTGTGGTTATTTTGTTCATATTGGCAGTGATCACAATCCTCATAGCCATTATTTTGGGCGATTATGGCCCGTGGTATTTGGCTTGGTTGCTGGGCACCGGATTCATGGTATTAGTTGCCGCAATGGGGGGCGTACTTTTCGAAGACCAAGAAAGCGAGCTTATCCAAAGAGAGGGCTTTGATGAGGTGCCGCCCAAGGACGAGTAGTCGTTTCTATTAGCGTTAAATTCAAACTGCCTATTAGCAAAAGGCCCTGCCGCTAACCATAGCGAGCAGGGCCTTGCTTTTTAGGAGTGCAGTGAGCTAGCAGTGGCAGGGCGCCGCCTCTACAAGGTCCATTTATAAATTTGTCCATCTTTGATAATGGCTTTAAGGCTGTTTTCAGTGTCGGTTAAAAAATCCAGGTTCTTGTCTGGCGCACCATCAACAATGAGAATATCAGCCATGGCGTTTTTCTTGAGCACACCGACTGGGGCAGGGTATGGATAGCGGTTACCCGCCATAGACAACAGTTTGCCGTTTTCACCGGTAGCAATTTTCAGCGCTGTTAGTGGCTGGTAAAACTGCGTCATTTTAGCCAACATGTGCCCTTGGCGGGGCAGGTTTTTGGGGGTAAATAAAATATCTGTTCCCCAAGCTGTTTTAATATCAAAGCGTTGTGCGAGTTCATAAGCATTAATCGTGCCTTGCGCAACACGCTGTTGTTTTTTCTGTGTGTTGGGGTCGTTGTGTTGATTGGCGTCCTCGTCACCTAAAAAAGGCTGTAGGCTCCACCACACCCCTGAATCCTTCATCAAGCGGGCAGTTTCCTCATCGGCTAATTGTCCATGCTCGATGGACTCGACGCCGTTTTCTACAGCACGTCGAATACCTGCTGCAGTGTATACGTGGACCATCGCATAGGTCCCCCAGTCCTTAGCAGCCTGCACGCCAGCGCGTAGCTCTTTGGCGGTAAACTGCACGCTATCGATAGGATCGTATAGCGATGTAACGCCGCCACCGACCATTAGCTTGATTTGCGTCGCGCCTAACAGCAGTTGTTCACGCACGCGTTGCAAAACCTGTGCCTGACCATTGGCTAGCGAGGTCACTCCGGCGCGCTCACTGTGGCCCAGTTGATCTGGCGTGGCGGGGATCTCATAGCGCATGCGAAAGTCTCCATGGCCAGAGGTCTGAGACACCATGGCGCCTGATGGGAAAATCCGCGGTCCATGCAGGATATGATTATCGATGGCTTGCTTAAGTGCAAAGCTGGGTCCCCCTGCATCGCGAACCGTTGTAAAGCCCCGCAACAAGGTGTTTTCAGCTTCTTTAGCCGCGATTAGGTGGATAAGTGCAACATCTGCTGTCATGGCCTGCATTTCGGTAATGGCGCACAGGGTTGTATGCCAGTGAGCATCAATCAGCCCTGGCATAACAACATGATTCTGACAGTCAATAATGTGCGCATCGCCCTGATCAACACCGACCCCCTCAATTGCAGTGACTTGATTGCCCTCAACGCGCAAACTAAGTCCCGTCTGCAAGCGTTCTTGCTCGCCATCAAAGAGTCGCATATTGGTCAGTACAAAGGGTCTATCGCTGTGTTGAGGAGCCAGTCCAAATCTGCTTTGTTGTCTAAAAGCGGTAAAAGATTGTTGTAAACGGGCTTGTCCAGGGTTATCTGCCATTGCCATCATGACTTGTTCGTGCACCTTGCGCGCGGGACCCTCCGAGCACTTGCAGCTACTGTGCTCTTCCTCTATGTGGGACGGGGGAGTGTAGACAGCATGAAGAGGATCGGGTGTAAACATGAGGCATCCTTTGTGGGTGGGTAAGAGAATGCGGATTCAAGAATAGCTTTGGCTTTTATTTAAATCGATATTCATCAAAATCCAATTGTCGTACGAGTTGGCGCGCCAATTCATCAGAGATTTTCCGATGGCGAGCCAAGGAATAGACAGACTGTCTGACCGTACTGATGATTGTAAGCCGCATTTTCTGTTTTTCTAAATAAAGCTGGTGATTTGGATCATCAGGGTCTGAACTACTGATAAAAGTTTGCCTAAAATCATTTAAAAGCAGTTCTTTGAGCTCTTGTAGATTAACCCCTTCTGGAAGCGTGGCTCTATCGACAGATTGGATATAGCGATCCAGTTCTTTTTCTGCCTGATGAAAAGCAAAGGTGAGCGCCTTTTTGCGCTGCTCTCCGTGTCGTGAATGTGGCTTTGTACTGCGCGGCATTTTTTTTAATAAAAGGGGCAGAGCGATGCTGGCGGCGACGAGGGTAGCGATAATGACCGTCGCGGCTAGAAAAATAGCCAAATCTCGGGCTGGAAATGCGCTCTTATCGGGTAACCATAAAGGCAACGTCATGACCCCGGCTAATGACAAGGCACCCCGGGCACCCGCAAAAGACATAATCCAGATGTGTATCCAACGGATACTGTCATCAATGGCAAACAGGTTGGGCCGTAACAGCTTGGAACTAAACACAGCCACCGTGATCCACAGAAAGCGTAGCAACACTAATGCCAACAAAATGACAATGGCATAAACCACGAGCCACCAAGGATTGTGGTGCCCTGTTTGCTCAACGATTTTGACCGCGCCTGTAAAGATGGCTGGTAATTGTTCACCCAGCAGCACAAAGATCATGCCATTCAAGGTAAATTGAATGGTGTCCCACATTGAGGTGCGACGCATCCGTGTGAGTGTGCTGACACGTCCGGAAAGTTCTAAATGGCCCATAGTCAGGCCTGCAGTGACTGCTGCCAGGATGCCCGAGCCATTAATATGCTCCGCAAGCGCATAAGCAGCAAACGGCATGAGCAGACTGAGCAAAATATCCGCACCCGTATCGCTACCAAAAAAGCGACTAAAATAGCGGTAAGCACCCGAAAGAATCCGGGTGACAACAATCCCCATCAAAATACCGGCAAAAACCACCCAAGCAAAAGATTGGGTGGCCTCTAACAAAGAAAATGTCCCTGTCATGACTGCCGCGATGGCCATTCTAAAGGCGACCAAGCCACTGGCGTCATTAAAAAGTCCCTCACCCTCCAAGATTGCCATAATGCGTCGAGGCATGGGCAAACGGCGCGTAATCCCGTTGACTGCAACTGGGTCCGTTGGGGAAACAATGGCAGCCAAGGCAAAAGCAACCATCAGGGGCATTGAGGGGACTAACCAATGCAACAGATAGCCCAAGCCCAAAACAGTGATAATCACCAGTCCGAATGCAAGCAAAAAGATGCTAAATCGGTCTTTTTTCAATTCATCTTTAGGGATCCTCCAGCCGTCCAGAAAAAGCAAAGGAGGAATAAAAAGGAAAATGAAAACCTCGGGCTGTAGTGTAATGCCCTCGTCAAAGGAATTTGTAATGATGAATCCAAGAGCAATTTGAATCAGGGGCGTGGGAATCCCCCAAGGCAGCACCCTGCCAATCATGCTGCTAAGGATGACAGCAATAAGCATTACAAAGATGAGAATTATTATTTCCATATTTTATTACTTGAGGTTTCGATTGTTGGGGAAATAAAAGAACCGATCCCAACATTTCAGGTTTGTATTGTTACGGATAACCAAGTTTACCGTATCGTCTGCAATGCGACTTGTTTGGAATTAGCAAGTTTTGCAATAACGATTGGCAATCTTTTGAGCTCAATGCTAGTATTTTTTAAGGGTTTGAACTTCATAGCAACCCGATCGAGGAGCAAATAAAAAGCATAAAAAAGTGCCAGCTACGCAACTCAAACGTAATAAAGGTTTTTTACAACATGCATTCAATAAATCGCAACGCGTGGTGTTACATCAAACAGGGGATTACTTTAATGCTGCTTTGGGCAGCTTTTTCCTTTGTACCAACCCATGCCCAAGAGTCAGCAACAGTTGATGATGCCAATGGCGAGGTCACTGTAGAGTTATTGGCCGAGGCACTGGCCGATGATTCAGTCAGAGATCAACTAGTAGAGCACTTGCGGGCTATTTCCCACGGTGAAACAGTTGTCATTGTAGACGAGGATGGTACGCAAACCCCCCTTGCTCAGGCCGATACCGAGGAATCAGCCAGTGGGAAATTTGTTCAACGGCTGCAGGCCTTTGCCCAAGGATTACGCGAGGATATCGGGCATTCTTGGCATATTATTTTGTCCTTGTTCAAAGGCGAGGATGGCCAGGTCGAACGTATTAAAGGCTGGCACCAGGCTGTATTGAGTCTGATTTTGACCATTGTGGTGACAGTCATTGCCTTTAGGATTTTGCGTCGTGTTGTGGTGCCCATTTTTCGTGCATTTGCTCAATGGGCAACTAAACTGCCCTCAGCCGCCAAGCTGGCTTCCCAGCAACGCGCATTGGAAAGACGTTTTTGGCAGCGTCGCCGCCGTGCTTCGGCCTTACGCAAAGAGCGCGAAGAAGCTGCAGAGACCGAAAGTGCAGGGGAATTCTCTCATGTACAAGATGATGCCGATGCAGAAGAAACCAAGAGAGACCTCAATAGGCTTGATCCAGAGCAAGCCAAAAAGAACTATGTCGAGCGCTATACCAAACTACGCAAAATGGCTGCTGTAGTGGGTGCATTTGTCGTTGATGTGCTCGCTATCATGGTGGCAGCTCTAGTAGGTTATGTCGTTACGACGGCCGCTTTTGCGCACGAGCATCAGCTGACATTATTTAGCATGCAGTTTTTGACGGCATTTTTTGCTGTAGAGGTGGTTAAAGCCATTAGCCGCTTGTTCTTTGCCGAGCGCTTTGAGGCATTGCGCCTGATCCCCATCGCTGAACAACGCGCCCGCTATTGGCATGGCTGGTTTGCCAACGTTGTAAATGTAGGTGGCTATGGCTTGTTGGTCTTGGTACCGTTTTTACAAGCAGTCCTGGCACCCTCAGTAGCCAACGTCTTTGGTTCCGTGCTTATGTTAGTGGTGTATTTTTACGCTATCGGTGTTTTGTGGCGCCAACGTCAACAGGTCTCCGAGGGGTTTATTGCCATGGCCGAGCGCAGCGCAGACGCCGTCGGCGGGAGCATCTGGCGCGTGTCTGCCCGTTTATGGTTTGTTGTGGCTTGGGTGTATTTTACGGTCTTACTGTTCACGACCTTGATTGATCAACAAAATGCACTTAGCTTTATGGCCCAGGCCAGTTTACAGACCTTTCTGACATTGCTTATTGGGGGGGCGCTCTTTTTAGTCGTCACTTCATTGTCATCGCACCACCTACATTTGTCCGAGCGCTGGAACGAGTACTTTCCGCTCTTGGAAGGGCGCCTGAATTCGTATATGCCCATCGCATTTCAGGCAATTCGACTTTTCCTTTTTGCCGGTATTATCTTTAGCTTGCTGGATGCTTGGCAAGTGATGAGTTTCCAAGAGTGGTTGACCCACGGCCAAGGGCTCGTGGTGCTGCAGACACTCTTGCGTATCGTGTTGGTGCTTGCAGTCGCCGCCACAGCATGGATAGTGTTGGCCAGCTTTATTGAGCACCGCCTCGCAATATCCGGCACCCATATGCCTTCCGAGCGTGAACGCACATTGTTGATGCTCTTCAAGAACGCACTCGTTATTATTATCAGTAGTTTGACACTATTGATTGTGCTCTCGCAGTTAGGGATCGATATTGGGCCTCTGATTGCTGGGGCAGGGGTGATTGGTCTGGCCGTTGGTTTTGGGGCTCAAAAGCTTGTTCAAGACGTCATCACGGGTATTTTTATCCAGCTGGAAAATGGCATGAACCAAAACGATGTGGTCGAGGTCGCCGGGCTGTTTGGTTCGGTAGAAAAATTGACCATTCGCTCGGTCGTCATCCGAACTTTGGACGGGGGCTATCATTTGGTGCCTTTTTCCTCCATCGATAGCGTCTCGAACCATACGCGTGATTATGGCTACACTGTAGGTGAATATGTGGTTGGCCACCGCGAATCAGTCGACGAGACCATGCGCCACCTCGCTATTGCTTTTGATGATCTCAAGCATGACCCAGCAGTTGCCGATAGTATTTTAGAGGATATTACTATTCAGGGTGTTACTGAGATCAATCAACAGGGTGTCAAGATCCGCATTTTGATTAAAACCATTCCAGGCATGCAATGGGCCGTGCAACGGGGGTACAACAGATATGTCAAAATGCGCTTTGATGAGGCAGGCATTGAAATGCCTTATCCACACACAGTGTTGCATTTCGGCCGTGATAAAAAAGGCTACGCTTCACCCATTGATGTTCAAATGGTAGAAGCACTGGCAGAAAGTAAGCAAGAAACACCTACGGGTTATCCGCCGGCTGGCCAAACGCCCCGAGCGTTTCCAGGTGAATCCTAAACCCTTTTGAAAAATGCCTCTAAAGGGGCAGCGCCTGAGTATGCTAGCAATACAACAAAAATTCCTTTTTTTGGATTTTATAAATACATTTATTAGCTTGCTGGCTGCGTTTGTT
Organism: Paenalcaligenes sp.; assembly: GCA_035301625.1. GTDB lineage: Bacteria > Pseudomonadota > Gammaproteobacteria > Burkholderiales > Burkholderiaceae_B > Paenalcaligenes. Next base: position 875 of record DATGTW010000169.1, on the reverse strand, counting down.
TTTGGTTCCTTGATTGGAATCGAGCGCGAATACAGGCGTCAAGTAGCTGGATTGCGCACCAATGTCCTGGTGGCCGTTGGTGCTGCTATTTTTGTAGACTTGGCGATGCGTGCTGCGGGCTCTGATGGGGCTGTGCGCATCGCTGCTGCAGTGGTTTCTGGTGTGGGCTTTCTAGGTGCTGGAGCCATCATGAGAGATAGCGCGGGCAGCAGTATACGTGGTTTGAACACGGCTGCCACTTTATGGTCCTCGGCAGCGGTTGGTGCCTGTGCCGGCGCTGACTTGATTGCCGAGGCTGCCCTGGGAACGGTATTTATTATTGCCGCTAATAGTGCCTTGCGCGGATTAGAGCGCACCATCAGCCGTCAGCCTTTGGATACACTCCAACAAGATTTGCGTCATGTCGTGCATTTAATTGCGGATAACCAAGACCGTGAACGCGCGCTTGGTATATTTACCGATTTGCTGCAAACTAAAAACCTGCCTTTAGGTAAAATTGATACCAAACCATTTGGGGAAGATGAGGTCGAAATACAAGCGACCATTGATGTTAAAGGTATCAGCGAAGAAGAGATCAGTGACTTTATTCGTATACTGAATCAAACTGCTGTCATCAGACACGCATTTTGGTTGCCGCGTGCTCACCAATAAGTGCCTTTTGGCCTTGTCCTTTAAGCGCGCTTTTTATGCGACAATGGTCTCATCAGCATCGATGTATTACAGACAGGGGTAGGTATGCGTATTGCCTTATTTATTTTGGGAACAGTGGCCGTTATCTATTTGATGGTCAAAGGGTTTAAACAGGTACTCGAAGAATCACGCGAGCAGCGTACGCTGGATCAGGATGATACCCAGACACCTCAACAGCTGACCCA
>DATGTW010000168.1:0-10091 GCA_035301625.1 Paenalcaligenes sp. | reverse complement strand
AGCATTTCATGGCTGAAATTAAACGCGTTAGACGTAACACTTTAGAGCGTCGTTGCTTGGGCAAATCCTTCAAGCGCCTGTTTGCAGGTTCTTCGCGCGGCGTGTTCAAGCTGCTCGAAGAGGTCAAGCGTGCTTAGTCCAAGCTGACTGAACGCTTCGTATTTGATTTGGGCATGCCGGCCAAACTGCTGCTGGGTGCCCATGTGCCTAAACCACAGAGCAATTATTCTGTGGTTTTTCTATCTGTTCTCAGGATGTCAGTGTCACACAATAATACAAAAACACTGAACCTGGATGCTGCTGGCAGATATAGGTGAAACTTATACCAAGTGATAGGGCAGCTACATCCGTATTGCTTAGGTGCTCGCAATGAGTCCAGTATACAAAAGGCCACGCAATCCAGAGGCGCGTTTTCATTTTACGGTATTAACGCCCACTTATAATCGCGCCCATACACTCGAGCGGGTCTTTCGCTCATTGGTCGAGCAAAGCTATCAGTCCTTTGAGTGGGTCGTAGTGGACGATGGCTCTACTGATGAAACCGCCGAACGCGTCGCTCAGTGGCAACGTGAAGCCACTTTTCCTATTTTTTATCACTGGCAGACCAATCAACATAAAAAATCCGCCTTTAATCTGGGTGTGCAATTGGCTCAAGGGGAGCTTATTGTAGTGCTGGACAGTGACGACGCGTTATTATCCGATGGTTTGTACGAGATGATACGCGTTTGGTGGAGTTTGCCGGACGCTGAGCGTGCATCCTTTGTGGGGGTGACTGGTTTATGTCAATACCCCGAGGGCTCAGTTGTAGGTGATCTGTTCCCGCATGATGTTTTGGATGCTACTGCGTTAGATCTTTATTTTAAATACCGAGTGCGAGGTGAGAAAATTAGCTGTTTAGCTCGCAATGTATTAGTCAAGTTTCCGTTTCCGCAGTATTCGGGTTTTGTTCCTGAGAGCATTGTCTGGCGTGCCATCGCCCGAGCAGGATACAAGCAGCGTTTTGTTAATAAGGTTTTTCGTACTTATTATCCTGGGGATGATTCTTTGAGCGTTCAAGGTCAGCAAACCTCGCAGCATGCTTTTGGCATGTGGCTGTTGGCACAGGATACGATGGCACTGTGTATGCCCTGGTTTCAGTACGACCCACGTAGCTTTTTCCTGGCTGCGGCACGGTATGTGCGCTTTCGGTTGCACATGTGGATGCAGCGGCATCAGCCACCACGTCATTTGAGCCCTATAGGGTGGCGGGCGCGTATGTTGATAGTGCTAATGGCACCTGTCGGAGGGCTGTTGTTTTTGCGTGATTTGTGGCGTGAGCGTCGCAAACCCAATCGCTAAGTCCAAGTATCTATACTTATTGGAGTTGACTTGGGGGCGTCTGTACAAACAGATGTTCTGGTTTAGCTGTGGCCTCGTCAGGTTCTTGCTCGTCATCAAAATCAAAAGGTAAGAGCTCGATGAGCTCTTCGGCCCAGCCGATTTCATCACCTTCTTGGTTGACCTTGATATAACGGATGGGGCCAATATCGGCGCACTGGATGGCCCATAGAAAGCGACAGCTATAGGTTTCATTTGCATTGACGTGCACGCCACCTTGGCTGCCAATCAAGCGAGCGTTGGCCCCACCGATCTGAATCACTGGAATGTTTGTGTCGTCTTCGTTAATATCAAGGGGAATGGCAAAAGCGATCCATTCATAGCCGGTTTCCTCGGCATCCATGATTTCAGCCAAGACAGGCTTGCCGATGTAGGCACTCAGGGCATCGGCGGTACGGGCGAGCAATTCAATGTCGGCGTTGCTAAAAGTCAATGTAGACATGTTTAAAATAGAAAATTAAAACCAGTCAGCGAATTCGAAGTACAAGCCCTCATTGTACGGCCTTTTTTTTCTTTTTTCAGTGCCAAATCCTTCTTCTTTTACCTTCTCCTTTTATTTAGAGTTTATTAGAGTTATATGGGACAGTACGTATTTACTATGAATCGGGTGGGGAAAATTGTTCCACCACGCCGACAGATCCTCAGGGATATTTCTTTGTCATTTTTCCCCGGTGCCAAAATCGGTGTGCTCGGTCTTAACGGTGCCGGCAAGTCCACCTTGCTACGTATCATGGCTGGCTTAGACACTGAGATCGAGGGACAAGCCACTCCTATGGCCGGGATTAATATCGGTTATTTGCCCCAAGAGCCCGAGTTAGATCCCAAGCAAACGGTACGCGAAGCTGTCGAAGAAGGGCTGGGCGAGGTTTTTCGGGCCAAAGCACGCTTGGACGAGGTCTATGCCGCCTATGCCGAGCCCGACGCTGATTTTGATGCCTTGGCAGCCGAGCAGGCTGAGCTAGAAGCCATTATTGCCGCCGCTGCGACCAGTGGTAGTGATGATACCGAAACCCAGATGGAAATCGCAGCAGATGCTTTGCGTCTACCCCCTTGGGATGCTCAGATTGAACATCTGTCAGGTGGGGAAAAGCGCCGTGTTGCTTTGTGCCAGCTGCTTTTATCCAAGCCTGACATGCTTTTGCTTGATGAGCCTACGAACCATTTGGATGCGGAAAGTGTTCATTGGCTTGAGCAGTTTTTAACCCAATTCCTCGGTACGGTGGTAGCGGTGACGCACGATCGATATTTCTTGGATAATGCGGCGGGTTGGATTTTAGAGCTTGACCGAGGCCATGGCATCCCATGGAAAGGTAATTACAGTTCATGGCTCGAGCAAAAGGAAAACCGTCTGGCCCAAGAAGAGGCCACTGAAAGCGCGCGTCAGCGTACTATTCGCAAAGAACTCGAGTGGGTACGTCAAAATCCCAGAGGGCGCCAAGCCAAGTCCAAAGCGCGTTTGAATCGCTTTGAAGAGTTGTCTTCGTATGAATACCAGCGTCGTAACGAGACTCAGGAAATCTTTATTCCTGTTGCTGAGCGCTTGGGCAATGAGGTTATTGAGTTTAAAAACGTTAGCAAAGGCTACGATGATCGTTTGCTGATCGATGATTTGAGCTTTAGCGTGCCACCGGGTGCGATTGTGGGTATCATTGGGCCCAACGGGGCGGGTAAATCTACCTTGTTTCGCATGATCAGTGGGCAGGAACAACCTGATCAGGGCGAGATTAATTTAGGGCAAACAGTGCAAATAGCTCATGTGGATCAGTCGCGTTCTGATCTGCCTGATGAGAAAAGCGTGTTCGAGGCACTTTCTGTAGAGGGTTCGGATAATATTGAAGTGGGCCGTCACTCTATTCCCGTGCGTGCTTACCTGAGTCGCTTTAATTTCCGGGGGGCTGATCAAAACAAAAAAGTTGGGCAGCTGTCTGGCGGTGAGCGAGGGCGCTTGCATTTGGCCAAGACACTGGTCACCGGGGGCAATGTATTGCTGCTTGATGAACCCTCAAACGACTTGGATGTTGAAACCTTGCGTGCTCTTGAGGATGCCTTGCTGGAATTCGCAGGGTGCGTGATGGTGATCAGTCACGATCGCTGGTTTCTGGACCGTATCGCGACACATATTTTGGCCTTTGAAGGTGACTCGCATGTCGAGTTCTTTGCAGGTAACTATCAAGAATACGAAGAGGACAAGCGCCGTCGTTTAGGCGATCAAGCAGCGCAACCGCGCCGCATCCGCTACAAACCACTACGTTAAATATTTGAGGGGAGTATCAGTCTGATATTCCCCTTTTTTTGGAGGTTTTGGGCCTAATGCCAAAGCTGTACGCGCTTTAAACTAGCATCAGAAAGATACAAAAAAACACGTAATATTGTTGTTGCTTGCTGTCGATTGGGCTATCTTATTAAAGTAAAGCTTTAAGGAGTTTGAAATGCAGAAAAGATGGACTAAAGGCTTGTTGGCAATCACTTTGATGGCTTCTTTGGCAGGCTGTGCTTCTTGGGATACCATGTCCTCGCGGCAGAAAAGTGCCACGACAGGGGCAGGGGTAGGTGGGGTAGCCGGCGCCGTTATTTCCGGTGGTGGTATTTTGGGCACCGTAGGTGGTGCTGCTATTGGTGGGATTATTGGCGATCAAATCGGCAAAAATCCTTAGATTGTTATTCCCACACTATTTATTTCAAGTATGACTCAGCGGGTGTTCACGCCCGCCCGATGACAGGCGCATGGTTAGTTAGTAATAACTTTGCGCCTGTTATGCTTTCTTCTCCTCGCCTGGCATTTCAATTTTGACCTCGAGCACTTCGAGCTCATCTTTTTTATCCAAATTTACTTGGATGTCATCAGGATTTATCTTCACGTATCTAGAGATCACCTCGACGAGTTCTTTTTGTAAGCGCGGCAGGTAGTCAGGTGTGACACCGCCGTGTCCGCGTTCATTGATCAGGATGAGTTGAAGCCTGTCTTTGGCGACAGAGGCTGATTTTTTTCTGCTCCCTAGCAGGAAAGAAAGGAAAGACATAATTACTTTCCTCCAAAAAGTCGTTTGAAAAGTCCCGGCTTTTCGTAGTCCACAAAGCGCATAGAGACGTCTTTGCCGAGGTAGCGATCAACTATATCCTGGTAGGCCTGCGCCGCATTGCTATCACGCAAGTGCACCACGGGCACCCCTTGGTTAGAGGCCTGGAGGACGATTTCAGACTCGGGAATGACCCCCAATAGTTTGATGCGCAGGATATCCTCGACATCAGAGACTGAAAGCATTTCGCCCTCGGCGACACGCTTAGCGCTATAGCGCGTAATAAGCAGGTATTCACTAACGGGCTCGCCGCCTTCTTCGGCGCGTTTTGATTTTGCCGAGAGAATGCCTAGGATACGGTCTGAGTCGCGCACCGAAGAGATCTCGGGATTGGTAACCACGACAGCATCATCAGCAAAATAAGACGCCATCAACGCACCTGTTTCGATCCCCGCTGGTGAGTCACAGATGATGTATTCGAACTCCATTTCTTTGAGCTCTTCGAGGACTTTACCAACGCCATCGCGAGTCAAAGCATCTTTGTCGCGGGTTTGCGAGGCTGGCAAGATAAACAGGTTTTCAAGTTGTTTATCGCGGATTAGGGCCTGGTTGAGTGTGGCCTCACCCTGTATAACGTTGACAAAGTCATAGACTACACGACGCTCGCACCCCATGATGAGATCGAGGTTACGTAATCCGACATCAAAATCAATCACTGCTGTTTTATGGCCGCGGATGGCGAGGCCGGCTGCGAAACTGGCACTGGTGGTGGTTTTGCCCACGCCACCTTTGCCTGAGGTCACCACAACGATTCGTGTCATGACGGTGTGCATCCTTAAAAGTTAATAACGCGCTTTAAGTCTAGTCACTACTTTGATGATAATAATGACCGAGTAGTGACGATAGCGTCCTTGATTTTAAAAGAAACCGGAGCGCATGCAACAGTTACGTTGGCACGGTTTAGTATTTTACGCAAGTATTCAGAACAATGCTTAACTGATTGATTCAATTTTTAAGCTTTCGCCGTGTAATGAGATAACTGCATTTTGATTGTGGTGTCGATCGGGTAAAGCCTCGTCGATGACCTTATACACCCCGGCGATGGCGATGAGCTCGGGATCGAGCTCGGTGGTAAAGATGCGGGCCTCGGTATTGCCGCTGGCACCTGCCATGGCGCGCCCGCGCAAGGGGCCATAAACATGGATGTTGCCATCGGCGATGACCTCGGCACCCTGACTGACGACGCCAATGATAATCAGATCGCTATCTTTGGCGTAAACACGCTGCCCCGAACGTAATTGACGTTGGATGACCTTGGTGGGCCGTGCATTATCGCCAGCAGCACCTTTAGTAGCATTGGTTTGTGTGGCGGTTTCTTTGGTGTGGGTGTCGTCGGTATCGTCAGATTGGTTGACATCTTGGTCTTTGACGTTAGTAGCAGGGTTTGCATCTGCATGGTCTATTGGCGCGGATTCTGCAGAGGTCGCTACAGGTGCGCGTGGCTGAGGGCGGGATAAACTCAGTATTGCTAGCCCGGCTTGTTCAGCGCTGCGTGCAGCAGCACCTGCAGCCACCACACCTATTGGGTGTAACTCATGCGCTAATAGACAGTTTTGGAGCGCACCCCAGTCAACTCCTTTTTGGAGGGCACTAGCATCAATGACAACTGCCTCACCAGCAAAAAAACCAGAGGATTGTTCTAAGTGTTGCTGCAGTTGTGCCAGGATGGTGTTCATATCCTCAGGCTGCAGCACCAACCGAACGGTATCCAAAGTCGCGCTCTTAAAGTCGATAGCTTTATCTGTTGTGCGCTCTTCTTGTGTCACGTTGCACCTTTTGAAAATTAGACCCAGGTATCACGCAATGTAGCAGTGCGGTTCAAGACTGGGCGCTCGGGAGTGGAAAGCTCGCGATCAGCAACAAAGTACCCCAGACGTTCAAACTGCCAGAAAGCCTCGGGCTTGGCAACCAAGCCAGGCTCGATCCAAGCCTGTACTGTTGCCATGGAGTCAGGGTTGATCAAACTCAAGAAGTCTTTGTCGCCAATATCTGGGTGGGGGTCCGTAAACAGGCGGTCATAGAGGCGTACCTGGGCAGACAAAGCATGTTTGACGCTGATCCAGGTAATGGCCCCGCGTACGCGGATAGAGCTGGCCCCCGGAGTGCCTGATTTGGTGTCTGGAATGTACTCGGCATAGACCTCGGTTACATTGCCATCTTCGTCCTTTTTAAAGCCGGTGCATTCAATAATATAGGCGTACTTGAGGCGTACTTTGTTACCAGGATAAAGACGGAAATAGCGTTTCTCGGGGTCTTCGCGGAAATCATCGCGCTCGATCCAGAGTTCGCGAGTAAAACTGAAATGACGTTGACCAGCATCTGGGTCGTGCGGGCTGAGAGGTGCAGAGCACGGTTCGTCATGGTCATCGGGCAAATTGGTAATGATGAGCTTGATAGGATCAAGCACAGCCACACTACGGGGTGCAATAGGGTCCTGTACATCGCGTAGGGATTGCTCGAGCACGCTGTATTCAATGCGTGAATCAGCTTTTGAGATTCCGATGCGCTCACAAAAGAGACGAATGGCCTCGGGGGTGTAGCCACGGCGGCGCAGCCCAGCCAAGGTAGGTAGGCGTGGGTCATCCCAGCCATCAACGTGGCCGTTTTCTACTAATTGACGCAGTTTTCGTTTGCTGGTGACCACATGTGTCAGGTACAGACGCGCGAATTCGATTTGCTGCGGGAGAGGATCAGTAAAAAAGCCCAACTCGCTGAGTTTTTCCAGGGTCCAGTTGTAAAAAGGACGCTGATCTTCAAATTCTAACGTGCATAGGCTGTGGCTGATCATTTCCAGCGCGTCCTCAACGGGATGTGCCCAGCTATACATAGGATAGATGCACCATTTGTCACCAGTACGGTGGTGTTCTGCATGACGAATGCGATAGATCACTGGGTCGCGCATATTGATATTAGGCGAACCCATGTCAATTTTGGCGCGCAGACACATACTGCCGTTGGGGTGCTTGCCGTCTTTCATTTCGCGCAGTAGTTGCAAGGACTCGTCGGTTGGACGATCACGCCACGGTGACGGGGTCCCTTTTTCTGTGAGGGTGCCGCGTGTGCGACTAATTTCTTCGGGGCTTTGTTCATCGATGTAGGCATAACCTGCCTGGACCAAGGCCTCGGCAAAAGTATACATATCATCGAAATAATCACTGGCAAAATACAGGTTGTCATCCTCGCCATCAACCCAATCAAAGCCTAGCCACTGCACCATTTCGATAATGGCATCTACGTATTCCTGTTCTTCAGTTTCTGGGTTGGTATCATCGAAACGCAGGTGGCAAGCACCTCGGTAATCTTTGGCCAAACCAAAGTTCAAGCAAATGCTTTTGGCATGGCCAATGTGTAGATAACCGTTGGGCTCAGGGGGAAAGCGGGTGCGAATCCGTGCCTGGTCAACGGGTGCCCCCTCTTGTATCGCTGCCGGTCCAGGTTGACCGGCCCAGCGTTTTTTTGCATAGCGACCATCTTTGAGGTCTTTGTCTATGATCGTACGGATAAAATTAGACGGAGCGGGATGTGAATCAGTGGTCATATACGAGTCTATTAAAAGAAACAAACTAAACGGTTACTATTTTGCCATGAACAAAGCCGATATACTGAGCATGTTGCGACTTGAGGCACATAAAAATATACTGGGTGGCAAAAGAGCGTATCAATCATGACCCAATCGACACTTTGGCTGGCTGAATTACAATTTTTTCTAAGCCTGAGCTTTGTGGCTGTGTTTTTCGCCATTGAGCTAGGGTTGTCGTGGGTGCTGTTTGCGTTTCGCTTGCGCACTCTGGGCGGCAATCAAGCGATGTGGTTGCCTGCTTATCGAACCTGGGTACGTGTCTTTGCGCTGGCCACGGTCTTGAGCATTGCTGCCAGTATACCCGTGATTATATTACTGGGTACGTTATGGCCGCAGTTTCTGCAAAAAACCGCATTACTGAGCAGCCCTTTGTTGGCAGCGGTTATTGTAACAACTTTAATTTTTAAATCTTCATTTCTGGGTTTGATGTTGTATGCCCAACGACGCATGCCTAATTGGTTGCATGCCGGTGTGGTGGGGGTGGCTGCACTGATTAATACAGGGCTGCTCTTTATTATCTTGGCTTGGGTGAGCTGGCTGCACCATCCTGTGGGTGCCCAGTGGTCTGATTCAGGATTACAGACTATTGATTGGTCTGATGTATTTCGCAACCCGTTGATTTATTGGTACGGGGGGCTGTATGCCGCAGGCAGCTTTTTATTCGTGGGCGTCTTGATTCAGGCGCTGTTAGCACGTCAGTCTATTCGTCGTCCTGCTAACGAGGGCGAGCGACGGGTTAATCGCTTTGCATTGCTGCTTTCTCTATTGGCGATTGTCGGCTTGGTCGTTGGGGTGGTGGGGCATGGAGGGTGGTTGGCCCAGCATCAACCGTTTAAGGCTGCGGCTATCAATGCATTTTGGCACAGCGGTGCTACGCCTGAATGGTTATTGGCTGCTTGGTCTAGTGAGGGCGAGCAGAAAAATCTGTTTAGCTTTGGGTTGCGCCCCATGCATTTGTGGTGGTTGGGTCAGGATGCGCAACAGCACTACATAGGTTTGGACAAAGGGGTAGGGATGCTGCCTCCAGTGAATCTGGTTTTTTGGTCGTTTCGGTTAGCCTTGTTAGTAGGGGGGCTGCTGGTGATGGCTCAGTTACGCACTTGGTGGTTGATTGGCCGTCGTTATTTTGACCCTAATATGCTTAGCGAGCGGTGGCGTCATGTGCTGTTGGTCTTGCCCTTTTTAGCTGCTGCCTTGATGTGGTTTGGTTTGGCTTATCAATTGTTTGGTGAATTACCTTATGTGGTGTACGAGGGCTTGACGACCAGCGAACTCTACAGTCAATTACGTTTTAGTTGGTTGGTCGCCAGTATTTTAATTAGTTTTGTTATCTATTTGCTGAGTACGATTGGGTTTGTATCTTTGGTTCGATATGCAGGGCGTTATGGGGTGATTCCTGTGGCTCGACATCGGGGGCGCGCATGATTGACTTTCTTGCCGCTGCATTGGGAGTAAGTGCCAGCGATCCGTTTTTCTGGCTGCCGCTGCTGTTTTTCGCGCTCTTTGTGCTGGTCTCTTTTTTAGGCATGTTGTTAGATGGTTTTGATATCGGTGTGGGCTGTCTCATAGGGGTGGCCCCGCAAGAGTTGCGTGCCCGCATGCTCGGGTTGCTCAGCCCCTGGCGTGACGCCAATGAGTTGTGGCTCTTAATGGGGTTAGGTGTATTGGCCACCGTGTTTCCAGGGGCATGGGCAGGCTTGTTGGATCATTTATTTATTCCTTTGTTTTTATTGGCTATGGGCGTGCTAGTGCGTACGGTCTGTTTTGAGTGGCGGCTACGCGCTCCCGAGGCTCAGCAGCCGGTGTGGGCAGTAGGCTTTTGCTTGGGTTCGTTGACCGTGGCCTTTGCACATGGTCTTTTGGTGGCACAGGTGGTTGTCAACGGGCAATGGCAGGGGGGGTATTTGTGGTTTAGTTTGCTGGTCGGGCTGTGTAGCGTGGCAGCTTATTTGTTGCTGGGTGCTGCTTGGCTAATGATGCGTCAGGCAGGGGTGTTGCGCGTGCGCTCTATTTTATGGGCACGTCGTTCTATCCGTTGGTTTGCAGCGGGCGTGGTG
>DATGTW010000167.1:0-2305 GCA_035301625.1 Paenalcaligenes sp. | reverse complement strand
GGCCTCTGGCGAGCGCCTCATCTGAAACCCGTAGCTTGGGCTCATAGCGGATATTTTGACGTATGAGGATTCTTTGGTCGGTTGTACGACGCATCGTAATACCGGCGAACACATTGACTGCCAATATCATCTTCCGAGCGCGCACCCGCCCGCTAGGGGTTTCCACAAGCACAGGATACTTATCCGTTGAGAACTCGTTATTCCAGCGAACGACTGGCGAATGCTCAAATAAACGTACATTTTCAGGCAAGTGATCGGCCAAACCACGCGTCAAGGCCGCTGGGTTAAGCAGCACCGTTCCTGGCGTATAAATGGCCGCGCGAAAATGCTTAAACCCAATTTTTTCGTGTAAGGCTGGACCTTCTAGCCACTCATTAGGCTCGTTCAAGGATTGCAACATGGCTGCTGTCGGCCGCAAAACCTGCTCTACGCCTTTGGCTGATGCCACTGCATGAAATTTGCCGGCCTGTGCCCCTCTCCTACCTCATCTGCCTCAAGCAGCACTACCAACCTTTGCTCAATTGGTTCTGCTCCGAGTACTGATGTCCGATGCTTTGGGCTTGGCCTTCCATGATTTGCACGATACTTGGCAAGCGTTCGCTGGTCAGTCGATCGGCCATTGCTGTGATGGTCAGGGCGGCTAGGGGTTCGCCTGTGTGGCTGATGACGGGTACTGCTACGGCTCGGGTATGGGGCATGACACCTGCGGCGGTGTAGGCATAGCCGATTCTTCGTGCTTCATTTACTCGCTCTAGTAAACTCTCTGTCGATAGTCCATGAAAAGCGAGCCGTTTACGGTTGGCGTGGGTAATGGTTTCTACTTCGTCTTTGGGCAGGCAAGACAGCAAAGCCACGCCTGAAACGCCTACACCCAATGGTCGGCGTGCACCGACGTCAATGGACAGCACTTGAATAGGATGATGCCCTGTTTGCCGCCCGATGCAGATTGAATCCAGGCCATGATGAATGCTAATAAAAGCAGTATCACCGATACTCTGTGCCAGTTGCGCAAGGCCTGTGGTTGCGACTGACATCAGTGGAAACCTGCGTGCACGGGCAATTCCTAATAGATTGATTTCAGTGCCAATGCGGTATCGGCGCGAGGCCGTATCCTGCTCCACGGCCTGTTCAGCCACCAGTGTTCTTAATATCCGGTGTACGGTTGGCCGGCTAAGTCCCGACATCTGGACAATGTCTGTCAAGCGTACTCCAGCTTCTTGGCCACAGGCAACCAAACGCAAAATCTGCATCGCTCGTGCAACCGTTTGGCTGCCACTGCTCAGTTGCTTTGAGGCCTTTTTTTTCATTGTTCAGCCCCCGTACCCTGCAGGACTGTTTTCTCGGTTTGTTTTATCTGTTGCAGCGTAATCACTTTTCCTAAATGCGCATAGTTAGGCCCCCCTAACCGACAGATAGGACGCAGGTCTGTGGTGTCAATTTTCCCATCATGAATGATGTCATCGCGTATATGCAGCACCAGTACCTCTCCTACGTAAAACTCAGCGCCTGTGTCGCCAAAGGGCGTAATTGAATGGAGCCTGCACTCCATGCTTACCGGCACATCAGCAAGGCGCGGCACTGCGATTGAGTCTGAAGCTAAGGTGCGCAGGCCCAATAACTCAACCTCGCTGACCTCAGCATCGTATTCAACTGCACTCTGGTGCAAGGGCTGCAGTAGGTCTTCATTGGCAATATTGACCACAAACTCTTTTGACTCGTGAATATTTTTCCCGGTGTCCTTCCTGACCCCTGCTTTGCGTCCAATATTGACGCCGATCATCGGTGGTTTATTGGACACTATGGTGTAGCAACTAAAAGGGGCCACATTCAGTACTCCCAGATTAGATTGTGTCGTAATCCAAGCAATTGGGCGCGGCACTACGATACCGGTCATAAGCTTGTAGGTCTGCTCGGGGTTGAGCGATGCTGTGGAAATTTTCATATCAATTTAAAACCCAATAAATACTAAATATCAGTATGCAGCAGCGCCGCAAAAACGTCCATATATAGAACAACATACCACTGCGCATAAAGGCCGCTGTCTAGGCACTATCCACTACTAATAATACTAGTAGGGGTGAGAACCATAAAACCCCAGCGCAATTTAAGTCCGATAAATGGACTTTTTAACAAAATATCGATTGGCAATGAAAGTGGTGATTGATACTTTATGAATGTCAATTACCTTTCGGAGGAGCAACATGAAAATATATAAATTAGTTTTACCCCTATTTGCACTTGCCATCAGTTCTGCGCATGCTGCAGAGTGGCCGACTCAGCCCGTTCGTATCGTGGTTCCGTACCC
>DATGTW010000166.1:0-18482 GCA_035301625.1 Paenalcaligenes sp. | reverse complement strand
GAGGGTGATGACGCTGATGCCAAACAAGACGAGGCCGATGAGTCTACCGATACCGCTGCTGCTGATGGCGATGAGTTTGCTGCCACTGATGAGCAGTTAGAAATTGGTAAAAAGCTCTATGATGGCAACTGCTTTGCCTGTCACGCTGCTGGCGTTGCCGGTGCACCCAAATTTGGCGATGCCGAAGCATGGAAGCCTTACACTGATACGGGCTTGGAGACCATGCTAGAAGTCGCTATCAAAGGGACTGGTGCCATGCCACCCCGTGGTGGTTCCACAGCTTCTGACGAAGAACTCGAGGCCGCTATCCTCTATATGATTTCTGAGACCAAATAGCCTCGGCTAATCAGCAGTAATTAAACAAGGTTGGCCTGCCCTTGCACACACAAGCCAACCTAAACGCTAGATAGTACAACGCCGTCGTAGTTTCACGACGGCGTTTTTTTATCGTGCAGGCCCCATCCACCACTCAGGCACGGCGGTGACGATTTCGGGAAAGATGCACAAAATAATAATGGCCAATATCATCACCAACACATAGGGCAAAGATCCAGCCAGAATTTCCCGCGTGGGCACTTCAGGGGCAATTGAATTAATCACAAACAGGTTCAAGCCAATCGGCGGAGTGATGAGCCCAATTTCCATATTAATGGTCAGCACCACCGCAAACCAATAGGGATCAAAACCCGCATTGACCACGATGGGGTACAACAATGGTGCAGACATGACAATCACAGCTACAGGCGGTAAAAACAACCCAGCGACCAACAGAAACACATTGATGAGGCCCATTAATGCCCAGCGATTAATCTCGACAGTGGCGATGGTCGCTGCCAGGCTTTGGGTGATGTACAACGATGACAAGGCAAAGGCAAAAAGCTCTGCAGAGGCCATAATCATCATGATCATGACACTTTCACGCATGGCAGAGCCAAAGATAGGCACAAAGTCTTTTGCTTTAAAGAGGCGATAAACCAGAATCACCACGATGAGCGTCAGCATGGCTCCAGCGCCTGCGGCCTCAGACGGGGTTGCTACCCCTCCGTACAACACAAACATCATGCCGACAATAATTGCCAATAGCGGCAATACCCGCGGCAGTGTCTGTAATTTATCGCGCAGGCTGTAATGCAAACCTGGCACGACAAAACGAAAGCCTTTGCGACGCGCATCAATCAGCGCCCAAATCATGAACATCGCGGTCAGCATGATGCCTGGCACCACACCAGCTAAAAATAAACGCCCGATAGATGTTTGAGTAGAAATACCATACACAATCATAGTGACAGAGGGCGGAATCAAAATTCCCAAAGTTCCCCCTGCTGCAATAGAGCCTGTAGCGACTGAGTTGGGATAACCGCGTTTGCGCATTTCGGGGATACCCAAGCGCCCAATGGCAGCACAGGTAGCAGGGCTCGAACCTGTCATGCCCGAAAAAATGGCACAGGCCCCGATATTAGAAAGCACCAGTCCACCAGGTACTTTGTACAACCATCGATCTAAAGAACGGTATAAATCACCGCCAGCTGGTGTTCCCGCTACCAAAGAGCCCATTAACACGAACATCGGGATGGCCACATAGGCCAAATTACCAATCCCTGCAAACATGGTCTCTGCCAACACATAGACAGACTCTACGCCCATATCCATGAAAATCCCGGCAATGGCGGCTAACCCCAAAGCAAAAGCGATGGGCATCCCGGTGGCCAGCAACACAAACAATAAGGCAATTAAAATCGAGCCAGCAATCAGTGGGGTCATGGATGCACCTCGTCGTTTCTACAAATGCGGAATAAATTGGCTAGATATTGCAATGACAGCAAGACAAAGCCGATAAACATAGGTGTTAAAGGCCACCACAAGGGCACTGCAGCCACGCTGGGTGTTGTCCACCCACGGTCATAGGCCTCGTACCAATGCACGCCTGTGGCAATAGCCATCACCAAACAAAACAACAGGCCTAACAAGGCGCCTATAAATTCCAATCGGCGCTGATTGCGGGTCGAGGCATAGTGCATCACCACGTCTACCCCCACATGTCCTTTGCGTAGCAACACATAAGGAGCCCCAATAAAAATAGCCGCCGTTGCAGAAAACACCACAGCCTCGGTTTGCCACACCGTTGCCCCACGAAAAACATAACGGGTCAAAATCATCTGGCAGACCACAACCATGGCAAACACCAAACATGCCACGGCGAGCGCTCCGCCCCAACGGGACAGACGCTCGACGAGAGCAATATATCGATCGATCATTGCGCTTGATTCCTCAGAGGATCAGAAAAAAGAACACCCACTGGGCACACAATCCCAGTGGGTGACTCAGAACATTACTCGACAGCCAAGGCTTTTTCTAAAAGCTCTTTACCGCCTTTAACCTTTTCAGAAAAGTTCTTATAAGATGAGCGCTGAGCGACCTCCATCCAGGCTTCATAATCAGCTTCTGATAGCTCTGTCACCTCGACCCCGCTATCCGTAAAGGTATCGATCATTTTTTGCTCGCCCTCGCGAGAAACCTGATCAAAATACTCCTCTGCCTTACGAGCTGCTGCAGACAAGGCCTCTTTTTGTTCTTCATTCAAACCATCAAATACCTTTTTGGACATGATGACAGGCTCGTACATAAACCACAAAGCGTTATCACCAGGCGCAGTTAAACACTTGACCTGTTCATACAAACGGTAAGAGACAAAGCTGTCATTAGAAGTGTTAGCGGCATCCAATACCCCGGTTTGCATCGCAGTATACACCTCGGAAGAAGGCATAGACGCAATTGATGCGCCCGCCTCGGCCAACATTTGCTCAAAGGCTGGCCCGGCCGCACGAATCACCTGTCCTTCGATGCTTTCTGGGCTAGTAATGCATTGCTCTTTAGAGGCAAAGCCCCCAGCAAGCCAGGCATCTGCAATGATGACGGCCCCATTTTCTTCTACCAAAGCGCGGATATCGTCCATAAAAGGTGAGTCATTGAGGCGCTGCGCATGGTCATAATTACGTACCAAGCCAGGCATCAACGTCGCTGAAAACTGCGGTACTCGACCTGATGCATAATCCAAAGGGAATGCACTCATATCCAACTGTCCACGAGTTACTGCACCCCATTGCTCAACGGGCTTATACAAAGATGCGCCAGGGAACACCTGAATTTCCAGACCCACATCTGCGTCTTTGACCTCCTTGGCTATGATTTGCACCATTTCATCCCGCGGGTCTCCTTGCCCGCCCGGGAATTGATGCGATACACGCAATACTTGATTAGCCGCAGCCGCTTGGGCGAACATCATCCCAGCCGCCATCAAAGCCGTGACGGCCAATGTACGCCCACCCTGTTTATGAGCCTTAAACTGCTGTTTACTTTTCATGGTTGTCTCCTCCAAAAGCGAAAAGTGGTTTCTATTGTTGCTTTTACAACGGTTGCTACTACTGATACTTATTGTGCTTCTTTTACTTCTTGGTCTTTTTTTCTCGAGACCTTCTTTTGCGATTTTTTTGGGGCGCTTGGGGCGCTATTGTTATGCGTTTCTTAGCCTAATATCGCGTACTCCCCCTCCTCTTGGTGGTTGTTTTATTTTGAGAACTGTTGGCGTAATACATTTTTCTGCACTTTGGCCATGGTGTTACGCGGCAGCTCATCAATGATATGGATTTGTTTAGGTACTTTGTAGTTTGCCAACTCGCTACGCAAATGAGCATTTAGCGCGTCTATGTCAACCTCTTTCCCGGGCACGGGGACCACTGCGGCCACAACGGCCTCACCAAAATCCGAATCTGGGATACCCACTACGGCAGATTCATTCACACCCGCAAATTCATCAATTAATAATTCGATTTCTTTAGGGTAAACGTTATAGCCACCGGTAATGACCATGTCGCTGTTGCGACCGACAATGCTCAGATATTGATGGCCGCCTTCGACCTCGGTCCATTGACCCATGTCCCCGGTACGAAACCAATGATCCTGAGTGAACTCTTCGGCTGTTTTTTCGGGCATCTGCCAATAACCTGAAAACACATTAGGCCCCTGCACTTGAACATGACCAACCGTATCGCCACTGACGAGATTTTCATTATCATCAACGATGCGCAACTGCACCTCGGGTAATGGACGCCCCACCGTGCCCGCCACTCGCGGCCCCAATTCAGGGTCATAGGGATTAGATGTCAACATGACGGTTTCACTCATGCCGTAGCGTTCAAGTATTTTTTGGCCAATGCGTTCTTCAAAAGCTTTAAAGGTTTCCTCAAGTAAAGGCGCAGAACCTGAGATGAACAAACGCATCGAGCGGCAAACCTCGCGGGTAAAGCCCTCATGGGCGAGCAACCGCACATAATAGGTGGGCACGCCCATCATCAATGTGCTTTGCGGTAAATAGTGCAATGCCTGATCGATGTCGAGTTTGGGCAACCAGATCATTTTGGCCCCTGCCAACAACGCACCGTGCGAGGCCACAAAAAGGCCATGCACGTGGAAAATGGGCAGCATATGCAACAAGACATCATCACTGCTCCAGCCCCAATACTCGTGCAATACCCGAGCATTGGAGGCCAAGTTGCCGTGGCTGAGCATGGCGCCCTTGCTACGGCCAGTCGTCCCCGAGGTATAAACAATGGCTGCCAATGCATCAGCCTGACGGGCCACCGTATTAAATTTGCTGGAATGACCCGCAGCCAACTCAGCCAACGTTCCTTGTCCCTGAGCATCCAAGGTCAGCACATGTTGGGTGTCGCATTCGGCTGCGACCTCTTTGAGGCTAGATAAAAAAGCAGGGTCGCAGACCAGCAACTCAGGGGCAGCATCCCCTAAAAAGTAGGCCACTTCGTTGCGTTGATAGGCTGTGTTCAATGGCAGATACACATAACCCGCGCGCAAGCAGGCCAAATACAGCATCAAGGCCTCGGGACTTTTTTCGACTTGAACAGCGACACGCGCCCCCTCGTTCAGGTTTAACGAGGTCAGCGCATGTGCGTATTGGGCACTAAGGTTCTCGATATCAGCCCAGCTATAGTCCTTGCCCGGGGTATGTATCGCCACCTGTTCACGATCAGATGGAAACCCTTGGGACAGGATGACGTATAGATTGTCATTGGGATGGCTCAATCTCTTCTCCGAATTGCGGGGTTCTTTTTTCCAAAAACGCACGCACCCCCTCGCGATGTTCAGCGCTTTCAGCATATCCATAAAATTGTTCTAACTCGGTACTGCTCAGCGGCGCACTGCTGGGTTGCAGACGCCGAATCAAATTCTTAGTGGCACGAGCTGCCCCGGGCGCACCGCGCAACACATGCGCAATACTGTTTTGCACCTCTTGCTCAAATGCTGCACTGGGAACCACCCGAGTGATTAACCCCTTGTGATAGGCTTCGGTCGCATTCAAGATGCGTCCTTCGAACAGCAATTCAGCAGCCACTGCTGGCCCAGCGATGCGCAGCAAGCCGTTGAGTTCTTGGGGGGCCATAGGAAAACCCAACTGGTGGATAGGCACCCCAAAGCGTGCATCCTCTGCAGCCAAACGCAAATCGCAGCAGGCAGCAATCTCGAGCCCACCCCCAACGCATGCTCCTTCAATGGCAGCAATGACCGGCGCCGGAAAGTTAATAATGGCCTGCAATGCGGGGGCCAGTATTTTTTCATGATAACGAATCACCTGCGTTTGAGTATGGCGTTGCTGTTGAAATTCGGCGATATCAGCCCCGGCCGCAAAATTCCCCTCAGCCCCACGGATCACCAACGCCCGCAGCTGATCAGCCTGTGCTGCCGTACTTAGCGTGCGTATGTGCGCGCGCAGCTGTCGCCACATCTGTACGGACAGTGCATTGAGCCGCTCGGGATGCGACAAAGTCAAATAAGCCACGGCCTCTGTTTGATGCATATGCACTGTACCCATGAGATTTCTCCGTCATTAGCTTAGCCAGCGACCCGACAATCGGGAACGTGGTTTTCCCTGAGCCAGCTGAGCAATATTGTCATCCAGATCGTCGAGCTCGTACACATAATTCACCATCATGCCGCATGACTGTTGCATCCCTCGCTCTGAATTATCGGCTGCCCAATTGAGACGTTCAATGCGGGCGCCATTGCCCAAGTGAAAGCGTGCCACTGGATCCAAAGGCTGGCCTTGCTCATTCAACGAAGTCAAATACACAGTAGCAAATTGCATGGCAATGCGACGGATGGCCTCGTTTTTGTCCTCGGTCAAGGATTTGGCAATACGCACCGCCCATTTGCGTCCCGCATCCGCGTCCTCGCGGGCCAAGCGGCGTTCTTCTTTATCATTGATGTATTCGGCCAATACATCACCGTGCTGAGCCTCGAGCCAACGCATGAAACCCGGGATAGGCGATAGCGTCGCAAAAGAACGTAGCTTGGGATAATCCGCCACCAATGCCTGAATCACCCGTTTAAGCAAAAAATTGCCCAAGCTAATACCGCGCAAGCCATATTGTGTGTTGGAAATAGAATAAAA
Organism: Paenalcaligenes sp.; assembly: GCA_035301625.1. Taxonomy (GTDB): domain Bacteria; phylum Pseudomonadota; class Gammaproteobacteria; order Burkholderiales; family Burkholderiaceae_B; genus Paenalcaligenes. The sequence goes on along the minus strand of DATGTW010000166.1, from coordinate 12,019 downwards.
AATGGCCCAACGTGCTTTATCTTCGGGCAGTTCGTCATTATTGTGGTGCGGATCGAGCAGTACCTGGACGTTGTCAGCCATATGCTCGGTAAAGGCGATTTCCACAAAAATGAGCGGAATTGTTTCCATACGGGGATGGAAATATGCGTAACAATGGCGGTTGCCCGTCAGGCGGTGCTTGAGCTCGACCCATGAACTAATTTTGTGCACGGCCTCGTACTCGATAAGGCGCTCGAGCAAAGACGCAGGCGAATCCCAGGTGATGGGCCGCAGTTCGAGCATACCCACATCAAACCAGCTGGCCAACAGTCCCTGGAGCTCGGCCTCGAGGGGTTGGAACTCGGGCACCTCTTTGCGCCATCGTAATAAGTCAGCCCGTAGTTGCACTAACGGATATAGACTATCAGTGTGTGCATATAGACGACGAAAAAAAAGCCGGCCATTTTCAGCGGCTGTGCCTGCGGCCTCCTTGGCCAGGACAAGTTCACTAAGCATCAACCGACGGTGCCCTGCCTCGGCTGTCCAATACTGCTGAGACCAGTGGGCCATCAGCTCGTTGGCCCGATTATCAGTCAGCGGTGCGGTCAATAAAGCTTGCGCCCGCTTGGCGGTATCCCCGCGTTCTCTTTCCAGTAGACGACTGAGGCGATTGCGGATACGCCGCAACATCGGTGTAGACTCGTCCTGATGCTTTGGGGTCGAATCAGAATGTTTTTTGCTCAAAACAACTCCTGTGTTACAGACCTAAAATTAGCCTACTGTTCGTAGGGTTTTTTGACAAGACAAAAAAACCCCGATTAACCCTAATGCCGGGCTATATCGGGGTCTATTCACAGACAAGCAAATAAGGAGAAAATTTGCTTGCCCTGTGCGCTGGGCTTTAGTTTTCTTCGTGATCCAGGGCCAACCCCAATTGAACACGGCGTTGCAGCCACAGACTAGGACGATAGCGCTGATCGCCAGTAATCATCTGGATAGAAAGCAGGACTTCTAAAATCAACACGGGATCCAGTTTATTACCATAGGCTAGCGGACCTCCTTCAGGATAGCCCAAGCCCAATGCAGTGGCTGTATTGATGTCCTTGGCGGTGGCAATGCCCTGCTGGGCAATATCCGCGGCGATGTTGACGATCATGGCCAGCATGCGCTGTGCCACAAACCCGGTTGAATCTGAGATCACAGACACAGCGGTGCCGTCACGCGCAAATAATGCATGGGCAGCATCACGCCACTGAGGGGCAGTGACCAAAGAGCACATCACCACTCGACGACGCCCTTTTTCCAGACCAAACAAAGTATCCAGGGCCACGGTGCGCTCGGGATCCAGGGCATACTCAGAAGCCATGGTCGCCACATCTTCGCCAAACGGAGTCACTACAATCAGCGCATCAGCAGGGGGCTCATCACCCTCTACGACCTGAGCATTGAGGGCTTGGACACACTGTAAAGCGCGCTCATAGCCAATCTCGTGGAAAGGCGCTATCCAGACCTTTAGATCAGCATTATCTGTGGGCACCTCAGGCTCGGCAATGCTTTCCTTTTGGCCATTTTCATAGCGATAAAAACCCTCGCCTGTTTTACGACCATACAGCCCGCCAGCAGAACGAATTGCAGCCATGGCCGAAGGACGGAAGCGATCTTCTTCATAAAACTGATAGTAAATGGATTCCATCACCGCATGTGATACATCCAAACCGGTGAGGTCCATGAGCTCAAAAGGCCCCATTCGAAAGCCTGCTTGTTCGCGCATAATGGCATCAATCTGAGCAAAGTCAGCCACCCCTTCTTGGGCAACGCGCAAACCCTCGGTATTCATGCCCCGTCCAGCATGGTTCACGATAAAGCCGGGCATATCCTTGGCACGGACGGCCTTGTGGCCCATTTTTTCGCTCAGAGCCATCAAGATCTCGCTCACCTCTGGGCGTGTACGCAATCCATCAATCACCTCGACCACGCGCATCAGCGGGACAGGATTAAAAAAGTGATAACCCGCGACTCGGCCTTGATCTTTGCAAGCCTGGGCAATGGCGGTGATGGACAGGGAAGACGTATTGGAAGCCAGAATGCAATCTTTGCTGACAATGTCTTCGAGCTGGGCAAACAGCTCTTTTTTAATGTCCAAATCTTCGATAATAGCCTCAACAACCAAATCAGCTGAGCTCAACTCATTGAGATCACCCACGGTGACCAATTGGGCACGGGCGGCGTCGACCTCATCCTGAGTCATGCGTTCGCGCTCAACCTGGCGAGCCCAGATTTTGTCCAATTGGGTCAACGCACGTTCGGTAGCCTCGGGCTGTGCATCATATAAATACACCTTGAGACCTGCCTGGGCGGCAATCTGAGCAATCCCCTGCCCCATCGCACCCGTACCAATAACTGCTACCTCTTGAATATCCAAAACTATCCCCTTTCAAAACTATGGGCACAATCAACAACATAGTGATTCGGCAATCCGTTAATGCCCACCTGCACAATTTTTAATTGGCTTGCAAATGGGTCTGTAGCACCCAAGGATCGCCTGCACCAGCAACGGCCTGCTGCTCGTCTGGCTGCAGCCCTCCCGCTGTACCCAGCGCGGGGGCCAGTGCATCGATGACATGCGCCCAAGTGGCGCGGTTGGCGAACTGCATGCCAAAGTCATCCAAGGTGCCTCCACGATTAATATACCCAAGCATGCGCACCAAAGGAATGCCTGAGCACAAGCTGGATAGATGGCCGGACAGTATTTCCGGACGCATGTGCGTTAATCCCACAATCGCACGCCATGGTCCCCCAAACAAACGTTCGTGTACATCCGCTGAGACAAGTTGTTCGGCCTCTAAAACATCGCGTGGCTGGCGAAAGCGGCCAGGCTCTTGCAAATAGACCAACCGATAGGGCTGTTTTAATTGCTGTAAACGGCGACCCGCCGCAAGCATCTGCTCTAGTTGGTAACTACCATTGGCCAACAACAATAAAGCAGGCTCTTGAGTAGCGTCATCATGCGTTGAGAGCGGGGCCATGTGCTCTTCAACGATGAGGGCCCCCTCTTGGGCCAGTTGTTGTGCTTGCTCGGCCGTAAAAAATCTGGGACGTACCTGTTTAGGTGCCACGATGCAGGCGATTTGGCCACGGCTGCCATAAATGCCAGGCAACAAAGCCATGAAACTATTATAGTCCGCGGGGAAAAGCACCCGCGACACATCATTCATTTCACCTAATAAAGCCTCGCAAAAAGTGGTGTCCTGATGCGATTGCTGGTTTTTACCGTTCTCCCATGTATGCGAGGTAGCCACCACAGGCCAACTAATCCAACCCGCTGAACGTCCGACTTCTTTTTGCATGCGTGCAAAGATCAGCCGCTGACGGATAGCACCTAGCATCTTGACACAAAACGCCTCATAACTGGCCACCAGATTAAGTCCGCCCTGATTGCCCAAGCATGCCGACACCACGGCCTCTTCGTTAAGCACCGTAATGATTTCACCGTGCACATCCTCATTGTCACCCTCGGGTTCAATGACCCGATGCTTGAGCCTTTCCAGCACCCCTGTGAGGCGGTTACTGGCCAGCTCATCGGGGTTGCCGACACGCGGTCGCAACTGTGGGTTTTGATTGACCAGGGCCACAAAATACTCATCCATGGCCTGCATCGGCGTGCATGCATCCTCAGTAAACTTTAATTCGGGTAACTGCATCGCAGCCGGATGACGCACCGCTAAAGGATGATCACGTTCGCGCTCACGCCTGTGCTGGGCGTGGTTGTTCAGCCGATCCACGCTTTCCTGCAAAGCCTCGGGGGCCACCCACAATGGCTGAGCATATTCATTAAATAGCGCCCGTGCGTGCACGTCGTGGCGCGGGTTACCCGGCAAGGGAAGATTATGCGCTACATTTTGATCTGCCCCGTAAAAACCATAGCCTTTTTCACTTTCAGCAATGCCATAGGGTACAGGCGCCGGATAACGCACCATGCCTTGCTCATAACGTCGTTTCCAAGCGCTCATGCGTCCTTCCATTTGCCACAAAGCAGTCACAAAAGCAGCGGGGTCGCGACCATCAAAATGGATAGGGTCAAAACCGCAGCCCTGTAAATGGGCTTTAAAGCCCTCGAGACCCGAAACAGTCCCCAAGGCAGTACGTTGCTCGATACGGCGGCCATTAGCAATCATAATGGGCAGTGCATAACCACTGTCTCGGGCGCGCCACCAGCGCGGAATCCAATCACTACCGCGCTGCTCTTCAGCAGCACCGTCAGATAGAAAAGCAATTAACTTTTCCCCAGGCAAAGGCATATGTGCGTATTGCAATTCGGCAAAGCCCAGATACCCCCCTTCGAGAATCGCACCTGCCGTATGCGGGTTGGCATGACTGCCCAAAGGCACACCCGTGCTGCCATCAGCAGCCAAGGCATAACAATAGAAATCTTTGACCAACTGACTGAGCCCAGCCTCGCCCTCACCGTAGGCCGTAGCCTGTTCGGGATGGAGGTTACCCACTAAAACATTCAAAGCCTCAACAGCAGCCACGCTATGACCTTGGCCCATCAGCCAAGAACGGGTTTCCCCGGTCAACGCATTCCAAGCCAAATAAGCAGCATAGCCCGGGGCCATATTCAAAGAACCCCCCGTGTGCCCCTCGGGCTTTTCCTTGAAATCCTCGGCCTGCAGCGGCTGTCCATCCAGTCGGACTCGCTGCGCATAAGTCATGTGCACCACCACCCACATGGCAGCCGCGGTCAGCCGATCCAGATCATGGAGCAATGTATACACTGTTGCTACATTAGGTTGTTGCCCGCGAGCGACTAAATCTGCAGCCATGGCCACGACGAGTGCCTGTGTATCGGAATGATGCTGAATCGGGCCATAGCCAGCGCGCCAGCGCGCAAAGGCTGGTTCTTTGGCAGCGTGCTGCTCTAATTGGGCAGGCGCATAACTGCGCAAATCACCATATAAAGCGCCATTCAAATGTTGCATAACCCCTCCTTGTTATTCTCTTTAGTCAAATAAAGATTTGAGCTCGGCCAAATAATCATCAGCTGTCTTGGGGGGCTCCTCGGGCTCTTTTTGCCCCTCTTGGGTGGCAAACATCTCATTAACAAAGCGTGAGCGTTCTCGTACCACCTCTTCGCGTCCCTGGCGGCGTCGCTGACACCAACTAAGACGCAAACTACGCTGCGCCCGAGTAATGCCTACATACATCAAACGACGCTCTTCTTCGATACGTTTGACCAATAACGCCGGCCGCTCTTCTTCGAGGACATCCTCGTCTTCACGCCCCAAGTGAGGCAATAGGCCCTCTTCGACCCCAATCAAAAACACATGGGGAAACTCTAACCCTTTGGCCGCATGCAGCGTGGATAACTGCACCGCATCAGGCGCTTCATCGCCTTCGTTATTTTCCAGCAATGAAACCAGACTGACGTGTTGCACAATTTCGAGCACACTCAGATCGTCTTCTACCGCTTTGCGCTGCAACCAGTCAATTAAATCCAACACGTTTTGCCAGCGGGCCTGAGCCGGGCGTTCGTCATAACGTTCAAATAAATAATGCTCATACTCAATCGCGCTGACCAAACGGTGTAAAAAAGAAGCGGCTTGTTCTCCGCGACTGTCCACCTCGCCCAGCATCCGCAAAATGAAACTTCTAAAACCCTCTAACGCCTCGCGTTGTACGGTAGGTAGCTCGGTACTGAGTAAAAAGGTAGGCAAAGCCTCCCAGAGGGAGCTGTCCTGACTACTGGCAAAAGATCCCAACCGCTGTAAGGTTACCTCACCCACCCCTTTGCGTGGATGGGTCAGTGCCCGAATAAAAGCCGGGTCATCATCAGTGTTGGCCAATAGGCGTAAATACGCCAACACATCGCGGATTTCAGCTTTGGCAAAAAAACTTTGCCCACCCGTCAGCACATACGGAATACGGTATTGACGCAAAAACTGCTCGAGCACGCGAGCTTGATGATTACTGCGATAAAGTACAGCAAAATCGCGCCAACGCGCTTGACGCATGGTGCGCTCTTGCATGAGTCCAAAACAGACCCACTCCGCCTCGGCTCGCTCGTTGGGGCAATCTTCGATGTGGATTTCTTCACCATAACCCAGGTCAGACCACAGGCTCTTGCCAAAGATCACCGGGTTATTTTTGATGACCTGATTGGCCGCATGCAAAATACGTTGCACTGAACGGTAGTTTTGCTCGAGCTTAATTAACCGCAGTTCGGGAAAATCCTCTTTGAGGCGTTGCAGGTTTTCTACCGTAGCCCCTCGCCAAGCATAAATAGCCTGATCATCATCCCCCACCACCGTAAACTGCGCTCGGGGGTGCACCAGCTGACGTACCCACTCGTACTGACAGGTATTGGTGTCTTGGTATTCATCTACCAATAAATAATGCACCTGCTGCTGCCAACGCGTGGCGATCGCCTCGTCATCGCGCATTAACATGGCCGGCAAGCGCACCAAATCATCAAAATCTACAGCTTGATACGCCTTTAATGTGGCCTCATAGCTATAAAAAATACGCAGAGCCTCTTCTTGGGCAGTGGTCTTAACCTGGGACGCGGCCTGATCCGGGTCGAGTAACGCATTTTTCCACAATGAAATTTGCTGCTGTGCCGCAAAGATGCGCCCTCTATCTGTACTATGCAATAAATCCTGCACCACCGCAAAACTGTCATGAGCATCCATGATCGAAAAACGCGGCTTTAATCCGGCATGCTCGGCCTCTTGGCGTAAAAAACGCAAACCCAAGCTATGAAAAGTGCCGACAAAAAGCCCCTTCATTTGCTGACGATTGAGTACCGACGACAAACGTTCACGCATCTCGCGGGCGGCTTTATTAGTAAAGGTCAAAGCCAACACACGTTGGGCATCGTAGTGACATTCTTGAAGTAAATAAGCGATCTTTTGCGTGATGACACGCGTCTTGCCACTGCCAGCACCCGCCAATATCAGGGCAGGGCCATCCAGATACAACACCGCTTCGCGTTGTTTGTCGTTTAAATTGGAATCCAATACAGCCATAAGTCCAACGTTTAAATGCTTAAGGGGTCAACCTCTAAAGTATAGGTGCGGCGCATTTTTTGTGCGAGCTGCTCAAGCATCTGATCCCACGCCGGCAAAAATTGTTGCAAAGCAGCCCGCGAAGGGCTTTCCACCAACAGTTGTGCGCGCTCACGATCAGCCACCCGCACAATATGCAAAGGCACAGGGTCATACACTTGGATCTGTTCCCAGCCCCGAGCCTGCAGCCATTGCACCGCCCAGTGACGTGCCTGCTGCAAAAAACCCAAAGATTGTTTGAGGGTTTTAGCCTCGGTAGTCAATAAAGCTTGGTATGAATAAGGCGGCAATTGCAAACTTTCGCGTTCATTGAGCTCGGCATTGGCAAAGCGCTCGTAATCCTGGGCTACCAAGGCCTGATAGACCGGATGATCGGGGTATTCTGTTTGCACTAAAACCTCGGCGCCCTTTTGGTGGCGACCGGCGCGACCGGCCACCTGTACCAGCTGTGCAAACAGTCGTTCGGGGGCACGAAAATCCTGGGAAAACAAAGCCGCATCCGCATTAAGCACCCCGACCAAACCCAAAGATTTAAAATCATGACCCTTGGACACCATCTGTGTGCCAACTAAAATATCGACCTCGCCGGCGTGGACCTGCCCAAATAACTTTTCTGCAGCCCCTTTGCGACGGGTACTGTCCGCATCAATGCGCAACACCCGAGCCTGTGGAAACTGCTCAGCTAAAAATTCCTCCAGACGCTGAGTCCCCCTGCCTAGCGGGCTCAAATCAGGATCGCCACACTCGGGACATGCCCGATCCACTGGCCACTGCTCGCCACAATGGTGGCACAGTAAATAATGGCGTAGCCCCTTGTGCAATACCGCATAGGCACTGCATCGAGAGCAATTACTCAGCCAGCCACAAGAACCGCAACGCAGCACAGGTGCATAGCCGCGGCGATTAATAAATATCAACACCTGCTCGTCATTAGCCAAGCGCTCTTCAATGGCACGCAATAACCGTGCTGACAGTCCATGAGGGGGTGATTCTTGGCGAATATCCACCATTTGAATATCAGGCAAAGGCATGGCGCGAGCACGCTGTGTGAGCCGCAAACACCGGTAATTATCTTGTTGCGCATGAGCCCAGCTTTCCAATGCGGGCGTCGCAGAACCTAACACCACAGGGATTTGTGCTTGATGTGCACGCCAAACAGCCAGGTCACGAGCAGAATACCGCAACCCCTCTTGTTGCTTATAGGACGCATCATGTTCTTCATCCACAATGATAAGCCCTAAACGAGGCATGGGCGTAAACACCGACATGCGCGTGCCCAACAACACATCCGCCTCGCCTTCGTAGGCCGCCAACCACGAACGCAGTCGTGCCCCTTGGGCCAATCCTGAATGCATCACCTGAATAGAATAGCTTCGCTCTTCGTCTTGCAAACGTTGACGTAAACTAAGCTCAAATTGTGGGGTCAGGTTGATTTCGGGCACTAAGAACAAGACCTGCCGTCCTGCCTGCAAAACCTGTAAAGCTGCGTGCAAATAAACTTCTGTTTTGCCGCTACCGGTCACCCCATAAAGTAAAAAGCGACCTGCCGAATCTGCACCGATTGCGGCCACTGCTTTTTGTTGCTCGACACTGAGCTCAGGTGCAGGAACAGCAGCAACGGCAGCGGGGCTCTTGTGCTTGCGACGACGTAAACGCGCCACAGGCCCACCAGCCGAACGTTTACCCGTATACGCTGCTGGGGTCCTTAAAGGAGGAGGCAAAGATGGCAACAACACCTCGCCCAAAGGGCGCTGATAATAGCGAGCAGCAAACTGACCCATCGCCAACCAATCCGCAGGCAAGGGGGGTAAATCATCTAATACCTGCTCGATGGCCCGAACTTTAGCAGGATCATAATGCGGCTGTTCAAGCATCCCTGTCACGATACCCACCAGCTTGCGCCGCCCAAACGTCACCAGCACACGATTGCCGGTGGCCACAGGAGCCTCATGCCAATAATCAAAGGGCCCACGCAAAGGCACATCGAGCACGACCTGCAACCAATGTTTTTTATTTTCTGCTGCCTGAGATGATGTCATGAAGCCGCCCTGTCAAAGCACTGAAAAGATATACAGCAACCTGTGGATAACTTTGTGCAAAACCACGGGGAAAGTGTGTGCATAAGTGTGGATAACTCTGCATGTACTTTAGGTTAATCGCACTACCTGTTTATAATCAATAGGTTACAGCTTACTCTAAAAGCAGAACTATAAAGAGACCGCCTAATCCCTTCACACCAGTGCTGTGCATAAACCACAAAACTGTACGCTGTATTGACTTGTTTTCTACACGGCTTTATAGGCACGCCAAATGTAGAACAAAATGGGGCACTGCAATGCAGGCCCCATCATGCTAATCATACGCTTGGCAATAAAATTACCCATGAGGATCACACTATGCCATTGTGTATGAAAAAACAAACTAGTGTTTTGAACGGCTGTATTTGTGAACCTCATCGACCAATACGGCCACAGCCTCAGGATCAGTAAAGCGGTTAATCCCATGACCAAAATTAAAGATGTGACCGCCCTCGCCAACCGCACCAAAATCATCAATAACACGGCGGATTTCTTTACGGATAGCTTCCTCGCCGCCAAACATCACCATGGGATCCATATTGCCTTGCAGCGCGACACGGTCACCAATGCGTTGACGTGCTTGGCCAAGATTAACAGTCCAATCAACACCCAGTGCATCAGCACCGCATTTTTCGATATCCTCGAGCCACTGTCCCCCCCCTTTGGTAAAGACGACCACCGGGATACGCACACCATCGCGCTCACGCTGCAGACCTGCGACAACCTTTTTGGTGTATTGCAAAGAGAACTCTTGGAATAAGCTATCAGCCAAGACCCCACCCCAGCTATCAAAAATCATGATGGCCTGAGCACCCGCATTGATCTGCTCATTGAGATATTGAATAGTGGCCTGAGTATTGATTTCCAAAATCTGATGCACCAAATCGGGACGTGCATACATCATTTCCTTGATGATGCGATAGTCTTTAGAGCCTGCCCCCTCGACCATATAACAACCAATGGTCCAAGGACTACCAGCAAAACCAATCAGGGGGACCTTGCCATCAAGCTCATGGCGAATAAGATTCACTGCATCAAAAACGTAGCGCAGCTTTTCCATATCAGGCACAGTCAGTTTGGCCACATCGTCCTCGTTGCGAATAGGATGCGCAAACTTGGGCCCCTCGCCCTGTATAAAGTCTAGCCCCAAACCCATTGCATGAGGGATGGTCAAAATATCTGAAAACAGGATCGCGGCATCAAAATCAAAACGACGCAAAGGCTGCAAAGTCACCTCGCAGGCATATTCTTTGTTCTGAGCCAAATTCAAAAAAGACCCTGCCTCGGCACGAGTGGCACGATATTCAGGCAAATAACGACCAGCCTGACGCATCAGCCATACAGGCGTATAAGGCACAGACTCGCGCATCAAAGCACGCAAGAAAACATCATTTTTTAGTTTTGGAAAAGACACTATAACCTCGAAAATATACGTTATGAAATATAAACCGCGGATGCATCCGGATCCTTGTAGGTTTGGGGATCGATGTTGTGCTTTTTCATCAGCCCCCAGAATGCCCGCCGATGCTGCCCCGCTAAGCGAGCCGCTGCCGAGATATTACCCTCGGTACGTGACAGCATGGTGTGTACAAAAGCGCGCTCGAAGGAAGCAACCACCCGCCGCTTGACCGTTTGATAGCCATGACTGGTACCGGCAAAACGCGTAGCAACTGCCATACTAAAGGCCTCTAACGTTGCGCCATTACCTAATAATACCTGATATTTTTTAGCTGACTCATGCAATGTCAAAGCATTGCCGCGAGACTTTGGCATCGCTGGCAAGTAATAACTGTCGGGTAATTTTACCTCGTTATCGAGCTCCTGACACTGCGGATGCTCAACTAAACGGCGTAAATGACCACGAATGCGCGAATGGACTTCGTCCGGTGATACTGGGTGCATAAAAAAATCAGTCGCGCCCAGCCGCATTAAATCATCAATAGCAGGCGCCGACAGACCCTGCGCCTTGATAAATATCGGTGTTTTTGCCAGATCCTGTAACTGGGCAAGACATAAGCGTGCCCAAACCAAGGATGAAATATCAACAAAAAACACACAAAAATCATAAAAGGGCAATTTGAACCACGCCTGCTGTAGTCTTGCTGACTGGCTTTGCTGCCCCTGTTGAGGATCATACTCGATGAGCTCGGCACGCTGACCATAAAAATAATCTTGCAGGTACTGAGCTGCCCATAATGGTTTTTCCTGAGCAATCATTGCTGAACGGTATTTTCTCATTGTTGTCTCTCCGTAGTGAATACCTAGAAGAAAAGTACAAAGAAAATACTAGCGCTCAGTGACAAAAACCATCAATTCTCAAGAATAATTAATCACATGGGCGAAAAAGCCTAATAAATAGGTATAAAAACTCTCTTTTTAATCACATTTAAGAATGGACAATTTCATCCCACCGTAATAACCCTCAAAGATTAATGACTAACATCATTTAATCTGGGCTATTTTTAGATCAAAAAAAGAGCCCGTGAAGGGCTCTTTTGGAAAACACGTGCTTACTGTTTGAAGCGCCGAGCCGCGGCAGCTTGGGCAGCGAGCATTTCCAGCTCGGCTTGTACCACGGCCATTTCGTCCTTGTCTTGAACGTTTTTCAAAGCTTCTTCGGCTTTCTTCCGCGCCTCGAGCGCCTTGGACTCATCGAGTTCCTCGGCACGCAGGGCGGTATCCGCCAATACAGTGACCTGTTGTGGTTGCACCTCGAGCACACCTCCAGCCACAAAGATGTGTTCCTCGGTATCATCAGGGTGCACAATTTTAACCGTGCCAGGACGAATCCTTGTGATCAGTGGTGTGTGCCCAGGCAAAATACCGAGTTCGCCAACCTCGCCCGGTAAAGCGACGAATTTGACCTCGCCGCTAAATAACGAGCGTTCGGCACTCACC
>DATGTW010000165.1:0-8779 GCA_035301625.1 Paenalcaligenes sp. | reverse complement strand
AATATCAAAACCAATGACAGTACGTTTTTTTCCAAACTCTACAGCCAAAGGCAGGCCCACATAGCCCAAACCAATGACTGCCAACTTCATGTCCTGTGTTGACACGGCGTTCCCCTTTTTAAAAATATTTTATTGAGCGCGACAAAGGAAGCGCGCATGATTGATGAATCACTAAAAATGGTTTCATACGGGGTCAATACCTGGCCCTACGACACATCATTATGTTTATGCCGCCCCGTCTTGGGTGGTGACGAAGTATCGGTACGGCTTGTGCTGGATGGCCCTTTTGATTGCTTGTCCTGTGCGGCTTGAATACCATGCGCCCGCCGCACAGATGGCAAAAGCAGCCAACGAGGTCGACGCCAGCGCACCAGGCGCGCATATAACCAGATATAGCACAGGGCAAATACCCCCAAGCTCAACACCAACATCCACGAATTATCCCACCAAATGGTAGCAGGTACTAACCCGATCAGCACCAGCCCCCAAAGATACGGAGATGCCATGGCATTAGAGGTAGGAGGAACATACCGACGCCCTTCGCGCAAAACACTGACACGAACCAAACGACGAAATACCAACTGATGCAGGTGTAAAGAGTCAGGTTGGTCTACGGGCACATTGCGTTTGAATAAGCGTCGCCAAATGGAAAACATGGTTTCAAAGACCGGATAAAAAAGTACGGCCAAGGCATAAAAAGGTGAGATACTGGGATTGCGCACCACCAGCAGTACCGCTAATTCAGCCAACATAAAGCCTAAAAAATAAGCACCCCCATCCCCTAAAAAGACGCGCCCAAAGGGAAAATTCCAAGCCAAAAACCCTAATGTTGAAAAAGCCAGTGAGGTTGCAATCAATACGATGGGATAATCCTGCACCTGCCAGGCCACAGCAGCTAATGACGCGGCCATCAGCACAGCGACCATCCCAGCCAACCCGTTGATGCCATCAATAATATTAAGGGCGTGCGTACAGCCGCCCACAGCCACCACGGTGAATATCAAAGAAATCGGCCAGAACGACAACAACCAATCAGCCCACTCAACATCAACACGCGTTACCCCGCCTAATAACCACCAGGCGATGGCGGCTGAAGCAAACGCAGCGAGCAGCCGTTTTAAAGAGCCAACATCCTTGCTGATATCCTCGACAACGCCGGCCACAAAAACTGGCAAAGCTGCAATAAACAGGACTGGCCACAACCAGGTCAGTGTCATATTGCTAGGCCCCAGGACCAATAGCCCCGCCAAACTGCCGGCCCAAATTGCCAGCCCACCGACGCGAGGGGCTGGCCTCAAGTGACTGGCCTGAGGCTTATCCATATCGGTATCACCTGTTAGCTTGCCGTGCCAGCGCTCGGAGAGGACAATAATCCCCCCCACCACAAAGGCCACTGTAGCGATAGACAGCCAAGTCACTAAATCCCAGGTTGCAGAGCCCTGCACAATTCCCCCTAAAAAAGAAGATCACCCCATATTATCGGCTGCAAATGTAACTTTCCCAAGCCCTGTACAGATACAGATGCAACAAAAACTGTTAATACTCTTGCGACACCATCAGGTGCTGCCATCACCGCGCTCAAAGCACATAACGATGTTCATCCCAATAGCCGGGACGATTGTAAATCGCCCGAATATACTCAATAAACCGCTGTACTTTGGCAGGCAAGTATTGCTGTTGTGGATACACCGCCTGAATATCGTAATTAGGCAACGCAAACTCATCGAGCACAGTGACCAACTCACCTTTTTTTAATTCGGGATGAATCTCCCAAGTGGAACGCCACGCGATGCCGTGGCCTTGTTTGGCCCAATGGTACAGCAGCTCGCCATCATTACAGGCCACATCACCATTGACTCGAATCGCAAATGGTTTGCCATTACGCATAAAAGTCCAACCCTGCTGCTGCCCGCCCTGCAAATTAAAAGCCAAGCAATTAAAGCGTGCTAAATCCTCAGGTTTTTTAGGCACCCCATGGCGCTCAAAGAACACGGGAGCACCGCACACCACACGCCGATTGGGAAAGAGATTAATGGCGACATAATTAGGGTCAATAACCCCGCCGATACGGATAGCCATGTCGTAACCCTCACGCACTAAATCCACCACGCTATCGGTAAAATTAAAAGACAATTTGAGTTCGGGGTATTTCTTTTTAAATGCCATCACATGAGGCGCCACGTGCTGACGCCCAAAAGAGGCCGGTGCAGAGACCACCAAATGCCCTCTAACCAATTCACGTTGAGCGCTAATGCTGGCCTCGGCTTCGTCAAAGTCAAGCAGCAACTTTTTACAGCGCTCTAAAAACTGCTCGCCCAACACAGTTAAAGTCAAACCACGAGTAGAACGGTGCATCAGCCGTACCCCCAATCGTTTTTCCAGGGCATCTAAACGACGCCCCAATACGACTGGAGTCACCCCCTCCACCTCGGCAGCGGCTGCGAAACTGCCATGTTCGGCCACTAGGGCAAAGGTCCTGAATTCGGTATAACGACTCATTGAACTCCTCAAGATTTGTTACTGCATTGACATCATTAGCACAATCGGCACAACGTGTAGGTAAGCTGATGCCCGCATTATTCTACTACGCCATTCGATCGAACAAGTACAAATAGCAAAGCATGGAAACTGGGTAGCCAAAACGCACAAATGCGTATAATGGCCAAATGCTGCTGGGCAGCCAGGATTTGCCCGCATAAAAGTATTTTAAAACACCCAGTCAACCACAAGGAACTCATCCCCCATGAGCGCTGCCGCACCTTTAGCCATCTTGGAGCAGATGCTAAACAAAGCAATCGATGTTGCTCGCCCTGAAAATTGTCTGCCGCAATACTTACCCACGCCACCAAAGCGTGGCCGCACTTATGTTATCGGTGCAGGCAAAGCCGCCGCTGTAATGGCACAAACACTCGAAGCACATTGGCCGGGCCCACTGAGCGGCATCGTAGTGACCCGCTATGATTATGAGGTTGCCTGTGAGCACATCGACATTGTGCTGGCGGCACACCCTATCCCCGATGAAAACAGCCTTGATGCTGCACGGCGCATACGCGCCATGGCAGCCCAAGCCACCGCCGATGATCTGATTATTATGCTGATTTCAGGAGGCGGTTCTGCGCTCCTGTGCATGCCGGCCAACGGGCTCGATCTCAAGGAAAAACAACGCATCCACGAGGCTTTATTGCATAGCGGTGCAACAATACGCGAAATCAATTGTGTGCGTCGCCACCTATCTGCGATCAAAGGAGGCCATTTAGCTCAGGCTTGCGCCCCCGCCCGAGTCCATAATCTGATCATTTCTGATGTGCCTGGCGATCACTTGATTGACATTGCTTCTGGCCCTACGGTGGCCGATCCCACTACCTGTGCAGATGCACTTCGGATCATTGATCGCTATAATGTCCCAATTTCAGCGCAGGTACGCGCAGGTTTAGAACGAGGTCAGTACGAAACCCCAAAACCTGCAGCATCGGCTTTTACTCGCGTTACCAGCCAGCTTATTGCGACCGCGCAACACTCATTGACTACGGCAGCCGAGATCGCCCAAAAACATGGCTATCAAAGCCTGATTCTAGGTGATGCCATCGAAGGTGAATCACGCGAGGTCGCCAAGGTAATAGCTGGTATCGCTCAAAGCATTGTGCGCTATCAGCAACCCCTGAGCGCACCCTGCGTGCTTTTATCCGGCGGTGAAACCACGGTGACCGTACGTAACCGAGGCCAAGGGGGCCCCAACGTCGAATTTTTGTTGGGTGCGTTACTTGCCTTGCAGGGCAATGCACATGTGTATGGCTTGGCCGCGGACACCGATGGGGTCGATGGCAGCATGGAGGTGGCGGGTGCCTGGTTTGACCCACACAGCCTGCAAAAAGCCTGGGATCAGGGGCTTAATCCCCAACATTTTTTGGACAATAATGATGCCCACCGCTTTTTTGATTTACTCAATCAACAGGTCATCACAGGCCCCACACATACCAATATCAATGATTTTCGGGCATTATTAATTACGCCCCCAAATCAACCACTACTTTAATTAGGAGCTTTCATTATGAAAACCATCAAACAACTCACCCTGGAAGATGTCAAAAAAATGGGTGCAGCAGCCGAGGCCGAAGCACAAAAACAAGGCTGGGCAGTCAGCGTTGCTATCGCAGATGCTGGCGGCCACCTCTTGTGGTTCCAAAGAGGAGATGGGGCTCCAGCCATGAGCGCCACCATTGCACCCGACAAAGCCCGCACCAGCGCGCTCAGTGGCCGCGTCAGCCAAGACCTCGAGGATATGGTCAACAATGGTCGCACCGCTGCCCTCTCTATGCCTATCGTTCCGCTTGGTGGTGGCTTGCCCATCATTGTTGACGGTGTAGTGATTGGCGGTATTGGTGTCTCGGGCGTACTGCCCCACGAAGACGCCCAGGTCGCTGATGCTGGCGTCAAGGCATTAGGCTAATACGTTTTTGCAGCTTTTTTTTGAAAATGCACGCTCTACGCCCTATCTGCTTGTTCTTATGGGGCTCACCAACGATATGCTGCATAGCAGCAATTCATTGCATTTAAGCACCTAAAGGCTGTATCAAACAAAAAGCCCACCAAATCATGGTGGGCTTTCTTTGCACTATATACGGATAAAAAAAAAGCCCGAGATCATCAGATCTCGGGCAAAATCCACCAAAGGAGGAGGGTGGAGGAGACAACTGTGGCATGTTGGGCATCAAGAAAAGATTTCCGAGCCTGAGCAGATGGTAGGGTAATTCCCTATTGCCTGCTACTCAACATCCAATGACTAAAGTGTAGTCAATTTTTTTGTGCAGTGCAAGATAAAAATCTATGTGATGCAAAAAAACCACTGAGCACTGCATCGGGAAAAAACCGTCTGGCTTCCTCGAAAGCCCGTGTAAACCCTAGCAATGATTATAAGTATAAACCCTAGCTTTCTAAAAGGCAACCCCTATTGCATTAAATACGATAAGCAGTTGTGGTCATGACCTTGGACATCAGACGCATACCGCAACGAATGGGAAAAGGTAACTTGCGCGCCCCGTGCATTTCCGCTGTGGTGCGATGTTCTATTTCATCGGTTTTCATCTGTTCAACAATCGCGCGCGAGCGCTGATCATCGACAGGCAAGCGCTCTAAATGACTGTCTAAGTGTTGCTCTACTTGACGCTCGGTCTCGGCCATAAAGCCCAAGTTATACCCTACCCCAGCGCGACTGGCTAAAAGCCCGAGTCCAAAAGACGCTGTGTACCAAAAAGGGTTTAAAACACTGGGGCGGCTATTTAGCTCTTTAAGGCGATCATTGCACCAAACCAAGTGATCCACCTCTTCGGTAGCAGCCTCGTACAGTAATTCACGAGTGGGCTCATCACGGCAAAACGAGGCCTGCCCGCGGTATAAGGCCTGCGCACAAACCTCGCCCACATGATTCACACGCATCAGCCCGGCAACGTGCTGACTTTGCTCTGGAGTCAGTGTATCTTCGGTGTCCCGAGGCATCCGAGCCGCTGGATTCGGGCGTGTGGCCTGCGCCGAGCCGCTGAGTACCCCGAGCGCGCGCCCAACCTCGGCCAGAAATCCATCCAGGACACCATATTGACGCTGAAAGGCGGGAGCCTGTGGGGTTTCGTTTGAGTCCGTATTATCGGCAGGTGACGGAGTGTATTGGTGTGTTGTCATCGCACATCCTCTGATGATTATTGGTATTTACATACTGGCATTTTAACATTACCGTCTTGGACGCTCGCAAGACCACCAGCTAATTGAAATCTGCCTATTACAATGTAAGTAAAAAATGCTTGGTCAACCCACCGAGCATCCAACCTGTTAAAATGGACGCTTTGAATTTTTTCACAGCAACTCGGAGGAATCCATGCAGGCAACAGTACAGTGGAACGATCAAAATGGCATGCTCTTTGTCGCCAGCACTGGCAGCGGTCATGTCGTGACTATGGATGGCGCTCCCGAGGGTGGCGGCCACAATCGCGCTGCACGTCCAATGGAGCTTTTGCTTGCAGGGACGGGTGGCTGCGCAGCCTATGATGTAGTTTTGATTCTCAAACGCGGTCGACATGCCGTTGAAGACTGCAAGGTCAGCCTACAAGCCGAACGCGCCGAGACCGATCCAAAGGTCTTTACACGGATTCAATTTGATTTTGTCATTCGCGGCAGGAACCTCTCCGAACAAGCCGTCGAACGTGCGGTCAAGCTCTCGCATGACAAATACTGCTCGGCCAGTGCAATACTCGGCAAAACCGCTGACATCAGCTATACCGTTAGCATCGAAAACTCGGCCGAAACCGACGAATAAAGCGCACTTAAAACCAACTTGCGAGTCCCCCCATGAGTTATGACCAATACGAAACCTTCATGCGTCATGTTTACGAGCATGGCGTAGAAAAAAGCGATCGCACCGGCACCGGTACGCGATCTGTGTTTGGCTATCAAATGCGCTTTGACTTGCGCCAGGGCTTTCCGCTCATCACAACAAAAAAATTGCATACGCGCAGTATTTTCACGGAATTATTGTGGTTCCTGCGCGGCGATTCAAATATTGGTTGGCTGAATGAGCGCAAAGTGACCATTTGGGATGAATGGGCTGCCGACAATGGCGATTTAGGCCCTATTTACGGCGTACAGTGGCGTTCATGGCCTGCTCCCGATGGCCGTCAGATTGACCAAATCAGCCAAGTGATTGAACAAATAAAAAACAATCCCGACTCTCGTCGGCTGATCGTTAACTCATGGAATGTAGGCCAAATACAAGACATGGCGCTACCACCTTGTCATGCTTTATTCCAGTTTTATGTAGCCAATAATCAGCTGTCCTGCCAGCTGTATCAACGCAGCGCGGATATCTTTTTAGGGGTTCCGTTTAATATTGCCAGCTACGCCCTACTGACCCATATGGTCGCCCAGCAATGTGATCTCGAGGTGGGTGATTTTATCTGGACCGGCGGCGACTGCCACTTATATAGCAACCACTTAGAGCAGGCTCAACAGCAACTGGCTCGAACACCGCGTCCCTATCCCCAGCTGCGTATCCACCGCCATCCCGAGAATATTTTTTCCTACGAACTCGAGGATTTTGAAATCGTTAATTACGACCCCCACCCTCATATCAAAGCACCTGTTGCCATTTGACTTGTCAGTAACCCATCCATGATTTCCAACTCAGAAAAAACTGCCTCCAAAGCTCCGATCTCCAAAGAGCCAATTATTCGTCTGGTTGTCGCTTATGCCTCTAACCGCTGTATTGGTAAAGACAATGCGTTGCCTTGGCATTTACCTAGTGACTTGGCGCATTTTAAAAAAAACACACTGGGCCATCCCATCATCATGGGGCGCAAGACCTGGGAGTCCATTGGGCGCCCCTTGCCCGGACGCCCAAACTACGTCATCAGCCGCAACCCTGAATACCAGTCCCCTGGGGCGACCGTCTGTACGGATGTGGCCCAAGCCATTCGTGCTGCGTCGGAATATGAACAGCAGACCGGTGTGATCTGTATTATCGGAGGGGCCCAAATCTATGCTCAGGCTCTGCCTTTGGCCCATGAACTAATCGCTACCGAAGTCCATGCCGAGGTGCCCGGTGACAGTTATTTTCCTGCACTGGATGCACACTGGCTAGAAACCAAGCGCCTGCCTCAACCGGCCGAAAATGGCTATAACTACGATTTTGTCTGGTACCAGCGACAGCCCTAAGAGCGGGCCCTACAGCACAGTATTTTAGTTTTTTACCTAGGTGTTTACCTTATATACAGGGAGATGAAATCCCTTTAAGATGAAAATAAATTTTCATTTAGGCGGTTAGCGCAAATTTATTTTCATGCACAGGAGACACCCCATGAAACGACACTTATTACAGTTTGCCAGCGTTGCTGTGCTAGGTTTTGCGACCAGCATTGGTGCCGCTTTTGCTCAACCTTTGGTTGTAGCAGTGGACACAGCCTTTGTTCCTTTTGAATTTAAACAAGGGGATGAGTACGTTGGTTTTGACATCGATCTGTGGGCACTCATCGCTGATGAGCTCGATCTTGATTATCAACTGCGCCCCATGGATTTCAGCGGTATCTTGCCCGCGCTGCAAACTGACAATGTTGATGTTGCCTTAGCAGGTATCACGATTACCGAGGAACGCGAACAGGCCATTGATTTTTCCGATGGCTACTATGACAGTGGCTTCATTCTGATGGTCGCGAACGACAGTGATATCGCTGGCCCCCAGGATCTCGAGGGGAAAACTGTCGCCTTGAAAACAGGTACCTCAGCAGCTCAATATGCCCGTGATAATTTTGATGGCACCGAACTGCGTTTGTTTCCAAACATCGATAATGCCTATCTAGAGCTGCAAACTGGCCGTGTTGATGCTGCCATGCACGATACGCCCAATGTCCTCTACTACATCAAATCAGCCGGTGGCGGCCGGGTCAAAACAGTGGGCGAGCAAATGCTGGCGCACGAATATGGAATTGCTTTTCCCAAAGGTAGCGAGCTCGTCGAGCCTGTCAACGAGGCATTAGCTAAAATCAAAGATGACGGCCGTTACGAAGAAATTTACGTCAAATGGTTTGATGCCAAACCACCCGCCAAATAATACAAACCTCTGCACACCAGCCCTTCCATAGGCTGGTGTGCCTAATTCTTTTGCAGTGCTTTCTATAAGGGGGACCACATGGATTTCCAATGGTCTGTCATCATCGAGTCACTGCCACCCTTGGTGCAGGGTGCCAAGCTGACCATTTACATCACCATCATGGGCCTCATTGGCGGGATGATCATCGGC
>DATGTW010000164.1:0-2657 GCA_035301625.1 Paenalcaligenes sp. | reverse complement strand
GCCGATGTGATCTTGTCAGTGGGCTATGAATTGCAAGAGTTCGCACCCATAAGGATTAACCCACTAAATGATAAAACAATTATTCATCTCAATACATTTTTACCCGACGTGGATGCTCATTATGATCCTCAGGTGAGTATTCTCGCGGATATACCTGTGGCTTTGCAGGGTTTGCATGCGGCTCTTGAGGCGGCTTTGGGTGAGGCAACGATGGCTGATCAGAGTGTGGCAAATGCCGCTTTGATTCGAGGTCTTTTACGAGACGAGTTGCGGGCAGGCCAGGAGAGCGATGACTTTCCGCTCAAGCCCCAGCGCGTAGTGGCTGATATTCGTGCTGCCTTGGGTGATGAGGATATTGTGCTCGCCGATACCGGTGCTATCAAGATGTGGATGGCTCGCTTATATCCAACCTATAGCCCCTTGAGTTGTATTGTTTCCAATGGTCTTTCGACTATGTCCTTTGCATTGCCGGGGGCGATTGGGGCGCATTTAGCATGTCCGGATAAAAAGGTCCTGGCGGTGATGGGCGATGGCAGTTTTTTAATGAATTCACAAGAAATAGAAACAGCCGTACGTGAAAATATACCACTGAAAATTTTAGTATGGGTAGACAATAGTTATGGGTTGATCAAATGGAAAATGGATATCGAAGAAGGCGCTCATGATAGCGTGGATTTTGGTAATCCGGATTTTGTGCAATACGCCCAAAGCTTTGGTGCCCAGGGTTATGAGGTACAAAGCGCCGAGCAGCTTTTACCCACATTACAACAGGCGCTAAACGAACCCGGGGTGTCTTTGGTCGCCTGCCCTGTGGATTATGCGGAAAACATGAAATTAGTGGAAAAACTGGGTGAGCTGACCATCGCTCTTTAGAGGCCAGAGCACAAATTCTACAGTGTCAAAGCTTTAGTGCTTGATTAAAGCCAAAGCCCGGTGGTTGGAACTAGGTGGGCAGGCTGGCCTGTGTTTATAAACGCTGACTGCGGCGCTGCAATAGTGATAAACACAGTAAAAATAATGTAGAAAACACAATCAACAAGGTAGCGACTGCCAAAATGCTAGGGTTGATCTGTTCGCGCAGACCTGAAAACATCTCGCGGGGGATGGTTCTTTGCTCTGGTCCTGCCAAAAAGAGCACAATGATAATTTCATCAAATGATGCGATAAAGGCAAATAAGGCCCCGGTAATGATGCCCGGGCGAATAGCCGGAAATACCACTGTTCGAAAAGCATGCCATGGGGATGCGCCCATGCTCAGCGCGGCCCGATAAAAAGCGGGATCCAGTCCCGTCAATGTCGCGGTGACTGTAATCACTACAAACGGGATGCCCAGTGTGGCATGCGCCAGCACCAGCCCGGTAAAAGTGCCAGTGAGATTAAAAGGGGCATAAAAGAAAAACATGCCTGCGGCCAAAATGATGACAGGCACAATCATAGGGGACAGTAAGAGGGCTGTTATCAAACGACGCCAGGGCATCTGTGGTTGGCTCAGCCCCAAAGCACCTAAAGTACCTAATACGGTAGCCACCAGTGTTGCACAACTACCGATTAAAAAACTATTGCGCATGGCCAAATGCCAGTTAGGAGCATGGTGCAGTTGTTGGTACCAACGCAATGAAAAGGCCTCGGGTTCTAAACGCAGCATCTCTGGGGTAATGCTGAAAAAGGGCTCGCTGTTAAAGGATAGGGGGATGATGACAATCAAGGGGAAAATCAAAAACAGCAAGACCAATGCCGCAATTAAATTCAGCATCCATTGACCTAACCGATGAGACCGAGAATAGCGCGCGAGATTCATGGCAAAGCACTAATATAGACGCATTTTAGTCACGCCTATGAGCTGTTCATAGACCCAATAAAGGACCAAAATGGTGATGAGCAGTAATCCCCCCAGGGCAGCAGCTAACCCCCAGTTATTAGATTCCTGCATATGAAAGGCAATGAGGTTGGCAATCATTTGCCCGTCTGTACCCCCTAATAGAGCTGGGGTGATGTAATAACCGATAGAAATGATGAATACCAATAACGCTCCTGCGCTTAGGCCTGGCAATGAAAGGGGGAGGTACACTTTTAAAAAAGCCTGGATAGGCCGCGCGCCCATGGAAAGGGCTGCCTGCACATAGGCAGGATTGATGCCCCGCATCACACTGAATAAAGGCAGCACCATAAATGGCAGCAAGATATGGGTCATGGCCAAGACGGTAGAAAACCGCGTATAAAGCAGCTCTAGCGGTGTATCCACCAGTCCGATCCAGACGAGCGCGCGGTTAATGATGCCGTTGCTTTGCAGCAGGGTCATCCAGGCAGCAGTGCGTACCAGTAAAGAGGTCCAAAAGGGCAGCAGTACAAAAATCAATAGCAAGTTACGCACTGCGGGGCGAGCATGGGCAAGCACATAAGCCAATGGATAGCCCAATAATGCACATAACAGTGTAATCAGCCCGGCCATGCCCAGAGTTTTGGCATAGAGTTGCAAATAAATACGCGTGTCTTGGCGCGTTTGTAGTTGTCCTTGGGCATTGCGCTCTAAATCTAATGCAGTCAGGTAATGGCTGTCTGTAAAGTTTCGGCTGGCCTGACGAATCGCCAGCCAGAACTCGGGCTTCATCCACTGTGGGGCGGCTTGCGCCAGAAAGTCTTGGGCTTGTTGTGTGCTG
>DATGTW010000163.1:0-17366 GCA_035301625.1 Paenalcaligenes sp. | reverse complement strand
CGTGCCTTGGGTGGTGCGCTATTCGTAATAGGTATGCTCTTGATGGCATATAACACCTTTATCACCATCGTGGGTCAGAAAAAGGTCAACCCTGTTGTACCGCTCCAGAACCCCGATGCCCTGGACCCTGCTAATGTTGGTCCCGCAGCGGTTACGGAATGAGGCATAGCATGTCAAAAAAGAAAAAGTTTTTTTCCCACGCGACCATTGAGACAAACGTAGGTTTGCTCATCATTTTAAGTATTTTGGTCATCTCTTTTGCTGGGTTGGTACAGATCGTACCGTTGTTCTTTCAGTACTCAACAACGACACCTACCGAGGGGGTAGAGCCATATAGCCCCCTCCAATTGGTTGGTCGTGATGTTTATATTCGCGAAGGGTGTGTGGGATGTCACTCGCAGCAGATTCGGATGTTGGAATCCGAGGTGCAGCGCTACGGCCCCTACTCGTTAGCGGGTGAGTCTGTTTATGACCACCCCTTCTTGTGGGGCTCCAAGCGTACCGGTCCAGATTTGGCCCGTGTAGGCGAGCGCTATACCGACGAGTGGCACCGCATTCACTTGCGTAACCCCCGTGATGTTGTACCCGAGTCCAATATGCCAGCTTATCCCTGGTTACAGCACAACACTGTCGAGGACTGGGACGTACAACGCCGCATGGAGGTCATGCGTACGCTCGGTGTGCCCTACACTGACGAGGAGATTGCGGAATCTCCTGAAGACTTGGTTGGTAAGACCGAAGAAGACGCCTTGGTTGCCTACTTACAAGGGCTAGGTGTTGGTGGTTGGGCTGCAGCAGCGGAGGCAGTCGCCGAAGGGAGACGCTAATGTGGTCTTTTCTTTATGCATTAGCCACCATTTTAAGCATGATTACCTTTTTTGGTATTGTTGCCTGGGCATGGTCGAGAGGCCGTGCCAAGGCCAACAAAGAGGCGGCTAGTCTGCCTTTTGACCTGCCTGACGAGGAAGACCAGGCAAACCAAAACCAAAAAAGAGAGGTAGGGGATTCCAATGAGTGATTTTTTTAGTGTGGGTTGGTCCATTTGGATCGCTTCAATAGCAATTTTAGGTATTATCTTTTGCCTTTGGCTGCTATTTAGCCAAAGAAACGAGCTGACAAAAGGCGAGGACCCAGAGAAGCCCATCGCCAATAAAGTCTGGGACGGTAACATCGTCGAGCTGGATAACTCGGCGCCACGCTGGTTTACGATCATGTATGTAGGCCTGTGTGTATTCGCGTTTGGTTATCTATTGCTCTATCCTGGCCTAGGTAGCTTTAAGGGCTTTCTGGACTGGACCGCTGCCAAGCAGGTACAAGAAGAGCAAAGAGAAATCAACGAGAGACTTGACCCCATTTACGCACGTTTTGCAGATATGGAGATCGAGGAAATCGCCGCTGATTCCGAGGCCATGACAGTTGGTCAGCGTTTGTTCTTGAATAACTGTGCTCAGTGTCACGGTTCGGATGCCAAAGGCAGCCCCAGCTTTCCCAATCTAGCCGATGATGCTTGGTTATGGGGGGGCGAGCCCGAGGACATTTTGACGACCATCACTAACGGCCGCAATGGGGTCATGACTGCACACGCAGATTTAATGACACCTAATGACGCATCGGATATCGCTCAGTATGTGCGCTCTTTGAATGGTTTGGCGCATGACTCGCTGCGCGTTAATGCCGGTGAGCGCATGTATCAGCAGTTCTGTGTGGCTTGTCACGGTGCGGATGCCCAGGGTAATCAGCAGTTGGGTGCGCCTAACTTGACCGATAACAATTGGTTGTATGACAGCTCTGAGGACAGCATCGTCGAGGGTATATTGCAAGGGCGTAACAATAAAATGCCGGCGCAAAAAGACATCCTGACACCCGAACAAATTCGCGTTTTAGCGGGCTGGGTATGGGGGTTGTCTAACGATCCGAAACAGGCGGCGAGTGCTGAGTAATATTGTATTGTTTTTAGTAGTTATAGAGGTACGGAATGAGTAGCGACTCTCCCGATGTTTCTCACTCTGAGAATAAAACAGAGCAAGCACCAAAATGGCAACCGCCGTTGATGAATCGAGCACAAGAAGAACGCGGGGATGCGCCTCATCCGTCAAACCCTGTGGCAGAGATTCGTGGCAAAATATATCCACGCTCTGTCACAGGCACGTTTGCCACTTGGCGCGTCATTTTTGTATATCTGACGCAGATTATTTTTTATGGTTTGCCTTGGCTACAATGGAATGATCGCCAGGCAGTTCTGTTTGATTTAGGCGCTCGTAAGTTCTATCTGTTTGGGCTTGTCTTGTGGCCTCAGGACATTATTTATCTGACTGTCTTGCTGATTATTTCAGCATACGGTTTGTTCTTGTTTACTGCCATTGCAGGACGTTTATTCTGTGGTTATGCCTGCCCACAAACGGTGTACACAGAAATTTTCATGTGGGTTGAGCGCAAGGTAGAAGGTGATCGGGTGGCTCGTATCCGTTTGGACGAGCAGCCCATGAGTCTACGCAAGTTTCGCCTTAAATTTACCAAGCATTTCTTATGGCTTGCGATCGCTTTCTGGACAGGCTTTACCTTTATTGGTTATTTTGCCCCTATTCGTGAGTTGGGCCATCATCTTATTCACTTGACCTTGGGTCCATGGCAGTGGTTTTGGTTGATATTTTATTCCTTTGCTACCTGGGGTAATGCTGGTTTCTTGCGCGAGGCGGTCTGTAAATACATGTGTCCCTACGCGCGATTCCAAAGTGTCATGGTGGATGATGACACAATGGTTGTTAGCTACGACTATGTACGTGGTGAACCTCGTGGTGGTCGTTCCCGCAAGATTGATCACAAAGAAGCAGGCTTGGGTGATTGTATTAATTGCACCCTCTGTGTACAGGTTTGTCCTACTGGTATCGATATTCGTGATGGTTTGCAGTACATGTGTATTGGCTGTGGTCACTGCGTCGATGTCTGCAATGAGGTGATGGAAAAAATGGGTTACGAGCCCAATCTGATTCGCTACACATCTGGACGAGCCATTACCGAGCGCTTAGATCAAAAACAAGCACGTAAACGCGTTTTCCGTCCTCGTGTGTTGGTTTATACAGCGTTGTTAGTGATTATCGTTGCGGTGTTTTTTGGGTCACTGGCCACACGTAGTAGCCTAAAACTAGATGTGATCCGCGACCGCAGTAGTTTGGGTCGGGTTGTCGATGAGCAGACGATTGAAAACGTATATCGTTTGCAAATTGCTAACACTCGCGAAGAGTCTGTCGAGGTTAGATTATCGGCCACTGGCTTTGATGATATTGAAATTATCAATACCGATAACAACAGTAATAAGGTAATCCTCGAGCCTGCTAGCAACCAGTTGGTGCCTATTGTTATCCGAACACCTTATGAGCCCGAGATGACGATGGGCATGCATCCGATCAAAATCCAGATCGAGACTGATCCCGTGGTGGGCCGCTCTGAAAGTCGCGAAGAGCCGACTAACTTCTATATTCCCAATCACTAGATCATCTGTCATTAGCCGCCTGTGCATCGGGCGGCTATTAGCCCTTTAATAAAGTTATTAATTTGATTAAACAAGGAGTCCTAATGGGTAAGTCCATGGAAGAACTCGATGCCAATCCAAATCCTTGGTACAAGGAGCCTTGGCCATGGATACTCATGTCTGGTCCGGCCATAGTGGTGGTGGCCTGTATCATTACGATTTATTTGGCCTTTTCAACAGGTGCTGACGAAGATATGGGTGGTGCTGTGCGGCGCGGATTGATTATCGAGGTGCTACAAGAGCGCTCTCCGGGTGATGCGCCGGCAGCAATGGATGTCCCAGCCCTACAAGAGCAAGAGGCCAAGGAAAAATCCAGCGCGGTATCTGCACAGCCAAAGGTCGGGGAATAAGGTTCCTAAAATTATTACTCGTTAATGTTGCCAGTCAGCATGAAAATATGGCTCATATGACATAAATAGCCCACCAACGGTGGGCTATTTTTTTGCATGGAGTTATTTTAAATCAAAGCAGGTGCAAGTTAATTTCATTACTCTGTCAAGACATACTATGAGTGTCAGTCGTTACGGATAAAAAGATTGTGTCAGGAGTAAAAATGATTTGCACACGTAGCGAGTACCGAAGAATTTGGCTAGGGGCGATACTTTGGCCATCGTTTTTGGGCGCTGTCGTCCTTTGTTTCATTGTGTTTTTGCTGATTGACCCCGCGGAGATAATGTTTTTGGGGCATGTTCAACTGAGTCGCGCCGCAGCTTATACGTTGGGTTTTTTCTTGTTTTGGTGTGTTGGAATAGTGATCAGTTATTTGACGGTAAAAATCACTCCACCTCAGTATGAAGATGATTTTTGAATTCTTATTGATTGGTGGGTTGTTCAGCTGCACACTCAACACCTGAAAGCACCCGTAATGTATCCAAGTCTAAGAGCATAACCTCGCGTTGTTGTATTTTGAGCAATCCCTCTCGGGCAAAACGGGAGAACAAACGACTCACTGTTTCTAGAGTGAGGCCTAAAAAGTTACCAATCTCTTCGCGGCTCATACGCAATATGAATTCGTACGGAGAATAGCCCAAGGCGGATAGCCGCTCGGACAAATTTAACAGGAAGGCGGCCAAACGCTGCTCACTGCGTAATGCCCCCAATGTTTTCATGAGGTTGTGAGAACGTGCTATTTCCTGACTCATAAGGCGACGCAGTTGTGATTGCAAGACTGGCATTTCGGCTGCCAAGCGATCGAAATCGTCCATACGCATGACGCAAACTTCGCTGTCTTCTAGTGCAATGGCATGAGAACGGTGAATATCTGTTTGGAGCCCATCGATGCCTGCTATTTCACCGGGGAGCAAAAAGCTCGTAATTTGAACCTGTCCTGATGCGTCCTCGAGCTGTGTCTTGAGGCTGCCCGAGCGTAAAGCGTAAATGGCCTCTGTGTCCTCTCCAAGACGAAAAAGGGTGCTGCCCTTAGTCAGGCGAATGCGTTCTTGGACCAAGGCATCAAGCTGCTCGAGCTCGCTCATGTTTAGCCCAAATGATAGGCAAAACTCACTAAGCATGCAGGTAGAGCAACGCACCGAGTCCGAGGTAACGGGAATTTTTTTATGCATGGATATATCTAATTTACTACTGGGTGTTTGCGGCAGTGCAAGCACTCGTTAATTGTAGCGTGAATAAAACCGCTTTAAAGCTATTGTTGATCACCATTCACGATAGATTACTTTAAATTTAAGTGTAAAGCTTTTCCAAATCTTTTGCACTTAAAATAACGAGTCGTTTGGATTGGATGTAAAAATAAATAATTGTTTACATTTCACACCTTGAAAAATGGTGCATGTGCCACGATATACATTATATAGACTGATAAAAGATGCAGATTTGATGACAAAGGCTAGGAAATATAATGCGTATTGACAAGTTTACAACAAAATTTCAGCAAGCTTTGGCAGATGCCCAAAGCCTGGCGATGCAAAAACATCATGCTTATCTCGAGCCTGTCCACGTATTGTGGGCACTTTTAGAAGACAATGATTCAGGTGCGGCCAGTTTATTTGCTCGTGCAGGTGCCTCTGTGCAGCGACTACGCACCGAGGTTCAAAACGCCATTGATGCGTTGCCCGAGGTCCAAGGACAAGGGGCTGAGCTAAATATTAGTCGTGATTTACAAAGGACGTTGGCCTTAACTGACAAAGAGGCTAAAGACCGTGGTGATACTTATATCGCCGGCGAGCTTTTCTTATTAGTGTTGGCCCGAGATAAAGGCCGCATTGGCCAGTTGTTGCGTGATGCTGGGGTCCAAGACACGGCATTGCAAAGCGCCATTGATGATTTGCGCGGCGGGGCTTCTGTTGATAGCCCAGAGGCTGATGAGCAGCGCGAGGCTCTGGCTAAATACACCATGGATTTAACTGAACAAGCGCGCTTGGGCAAATTGGATCCGGTAATCGGTCGTGACGATGAGATTCGTCGTTCGATACAAATCTTACAACGTCGCACCAAAAACAACCCTGTACTTATTGGTGAACCTGGTGTGGGTAAAACCGCCATTGTAGAAGGTTTGGCCCAACGGATCGTCAATAATGAGGTGCCTGAAAACCTCAAAGGCAAACGATTGCTGGTGCTTGATTTGGCAGCGTTGCTCGCTGGGGCTAAGTTCCGCGGTGAATTCGAGGAACGCCTCAAGGCTGTTCTTAAAGAGCTGGGTCAAGATGCGGGCAAGACAATCCTCTTTATAGATGAAATCCATATGGTTGTGGGTGCAGGCAAGGCCGAGGGCGCAATGGACGCTGGCAATATGCTCAAACCAGCTTTGGCGCGTGGTGAATTACATTGTATTGGTGCCACGACCTTAGACGAGTATCGTCAGTACATTGAGAAAGATGCCGCTTTAGAGCGTCGCTTTCAGCGAGTGCAGGTAGACGAGCCCGATGTGCCTTCAACCATCGCTATCTTGCGCGGTTTGCGCGAGCGTTACGAGTTGCATCATGGGGTGGCTATAACAGACCCTGCACTGGTGTCAGCAGCCGAGCTCTCACAGCGTTACATTACGGATCGGTTTTTGCCTGATAAAGCAATTGACCTCATTGATGAAGCAGCTGCTCGAATCCGCATGGAAATTGATTCCAAACCCGAGGTGATGGACAAGCTCGATCGTCGAATGATTCAGTTGAAAATCGAGCGCGAAGCAGTCAAAAAAGAAACCGATGATGCTTCTAAAAAGCGTTTGCAAGTTATTGAAGATGAGCTCGAGCATCTAGAGCGTGAGTACAACGATTACGAAGAGGTTTGGAAATCTGAAAAAGCTGCTGTCCAAGGTTCGCAAGCCATCAAAGAAGAGATTGATGAGGTGCGGGCCGAGATGGCCGAGCTGCAACGCAAGGGGCAATTCGATAAATTGGCCGAGCTCCAATACGGCAAGCTACCGCAGTTGGAAGAGCGTTTGAAGGCTGCCGAAGAAGGTCTTTCAGATGAGGCCCATGATCACCCACGCTTGATGCGCACCGAAGTTGGTGTTGAGGAAATTGCCGAGGTAGTGTCGCGTGCGACTGGCATTCCTGTTGCTCGGATGATGCAAGGAGAGCGTGAAAAACTGATTCAGATGGAATCCCATTTGCATGAGCGTGTGATTGGTCAAAATGAGGCTGTTACCTTGGTGGCCGATGCGATTCGTCGTTCACGAGCAGGTTTGGCTGATCCAGGACGCCCGTATGGTTCATTTTTGTTCTTGGGGCCAACTGGCGTCGGTAAAACCGAGCTGAGCAAAGCTTTGGCCGAGTTTCTCTTTGACTCTGAAGAGCATCTGATCCGCATCGACATGTCTGAGTTTATGGAAAAACACTCAGTGGCACGTCTGATTGGTGCGCCTCCAGGGTATGTGGGCTATGAGCAAGGCGGTTATTTAACCGAGGCGGTACGCCGCAAGCCCTATAGCGTTATTTTGCTCGATGAGGTAGAAAAAGCGCACCCTGATGTCTTTAATGTGCTGTTGCAGGTGCTTGATGATGGTCGACTGACGGATGGTCAGGGCAGAACTGTCGATTTCAAAAACACAGTTATTATTATGACCTCTAATTTAGGTTCTCATCATATTCAGGCAATGTCTGATGAGCCTTATGAAAAGGTCAAGGATGTTGTTTGGGATGAGCTCAAAACATCTTTCCGTCCCGAGTTTTTGAACCGTATCGACGAGGTAGTGGTCTTCCATAGCCTGGACGCCAAACATATCCAAGCAATAGCGCAGATACAAATTCAGCGTTTGGCGCAGCGTCTCGAAGAGCGTCACTTGCAGTTGGATATTCATCCTGCAGCGTTGGCCGAGCTGGCCAAGGTAGGCTTCGACCCAGTGTTTGGAGCACGTCCGTTAAAAAGAGCCGTGCAACAGTATTTGGAAAACCCGCTGGCTAAGAAAATCCTCCAGGGTGATTTCGCTGAAGGTGATATCATCCAAGTGGATTTTGAGGCAGACGACTTTGTATTTAACAAAGAGGGCTCTGTTGAGCCGGCCTAATCATAATTAGCATGCTCACCTTATAAAAAAGCCGATGCCTTTAAATGAGGCATCGGCTTTTTGTTTAAGTGAAATCTGCTTTGTCGTTAATGCCGTAGAACTTGACCCCTATTTCAATGGGGCCACGACCGCGCTCGCGACGACGGCGATTAGTATCACGTAGCGAATAAATACAGCCGCAGTATTCTTGCTGGTAAAAGTGCTCACGCTTACTGATGTCTAGCATGCGTTGAGCACCGCCCTGGCGCCTCCAGTTGTAGGTCCAGTAGGTCAGGTTGTTATAGCGTGCAGCCGCGCGCTCACCGGAACCATTGATTTGCTGCATGTCTTTCCAGCGCGAGATACCCAGTGAGCTGGTAAAGGTATTAAAGCCATGCTCATAAGCGTATAAGGCGGTGCGCTCGAAACGCATGTCAAAACAAACGGTGCAGCGCAGGCCGCGTTCGGGCTCGTACTCTAAGCCCTCAACCCGTTCAAACCAATTGTCAACATCATAGTCAGCGTCGATAAACTCGATGTTATGTTCGCGTGCATAGCGGATGTTTTCCTCTTTGCGGATTTCGTATTCTTCGCGCGGATGGATATTAGGGTTATAGAAAAATATTGCATAATCAACCCCGGAGGCGGTCATGGCCTCCATGACCTCACCCGAGCAGGGGGCACAACAAGAGTGTAATAACACCTTGTTGGTGTTTTTCGGTGGAGTGAGGGGCTTGCGGTTTTTAAGCGTATCGACTGTCATGAATGTAGGCTAGAACAGCAGTAATTAAAAAGATGCTATAGAGTTTTAATTTTCAAATATATAACGCCATAGATCAAGCACGGCTTGACGATGGGGGTGGGCCTGCTGAGTTTCTATGCGGGCCACGGAGTGTCCCTGTAAACGCAAGCTGTGTTGTCGACGACGGTAAAAGCGATAACTGTTGATGACGGGTATTGCCAGTGCCTGAGGGATGAGGCAGTGCTGGCTGGCAATGCTCAGTAGGGCGATATTGCCCAAGTTTTCTACCAGTTTAGGCACTTTATAGGCATAATTCAATACTAAAAACTGGGTGATGAATTCGACATCTACCATACCGCCGCGGTCATGCTTGAGATCAAATAGATCGGTTGGGTTTGGGTGGCCTTGGGTTATTTTATTGCGGATATCAATTATGTGGTTTTTTAAAAGGACACTTTTGCGTTTTTTCTGCAAAATAGCACGGCGTAATCGCTCAAAGCGGGCCCCGATTGTGGGGGCGCCGGCGGTAAAGCGAGCGCGGGTGATGGCTTGGTGCTCCCAGGTCCAGGCTTTGGTGCGCTGGTAGTTCTCAAAGGTGTCAATATTGACAGCTATTAACCCTGCATTGCCATCTGGGCGTAGTCGCATATCGACTTCGTAAAGACGTCCTGATGAGGTGAGGGCTGAGAGCCAGTTAATCATGCGGCGCGCTAGGCGTACATAACTTTCTATTTCCTCGGTGTTATTTCCATCGTACAAAAAGACCAGGTCTAAATCTGATGCATAGCCCAGTTCTTTACCTCCCAGTTTGCCGTATGAAATGATCGCGAAATTGCGGTCATTGGTTGCTTTGGCATAAGTGCTTTGTACCTGAGCCCAGGTCCATTCAAGGGTATGTTCGAGCATGTAATCAGCTAAATAAGAGAGCTGATCGGCCAAGCTTTCAACAGAGAAAAGCCCTTCTAAGTCTTGGGCTAATAATTGAAAAATCACTTGATGCTGCACGTCACGCATGATGTTCATTTGTTTTTCAACATCAAAGCTTCCATCCGGCAGCCGGCAAGCATAGAGGTCGTTGCTAAGCTGAGCACTCAGGGCAGTAAAGTCGACTGGACTCATCAGACGATGCCATTGTGTCAAACGGTTTAATACCACAGGGTGTTG
The DNA here is from genome assembly GCA_035301625.1 of Paenalcaligenes sp. Taxonomy (GTDB): domain Bacteria; phylum Pseudomonadota; class Gammaproteobacteria; order Burkholderiales; family Burkholderiaceae_B; genus Paenalcaligenes. The sequence continues at coordinate 7,493 of DATGTW010000163.1, read as the reverse complement.
CGTCAGATACTGAGCAGCCCAAGGACTGGTGGCCAAGATTTTGCAGCACCGACTGACTGTTTCTGGATATACGCTGAAAAGACTTAGGTAGGCGCTGCGCAGGGCAATTTGATCAATTAACCGCCATATGCGCGGCGCTGTTTCTGTGGGGTTATCAGTACGTAAAACCGCGACTTTAAAGGCATCTGCCAGATTTAAAATTCGTTGATGTGTATGCTCATTTAACCGCTGTCCGCGTTGTGATTCAAAGAATTGTTCTTGCAGCTGCGCCCATTGCGTATGTAATTGCGCTTGAATTTCCTCGTTGATCGCATCCAGATCTTGCGTGGTAATTTTGTGCGCATGATTTGTTTGGGATGGAGATTGCTGTGAATGATGTGATTGTGGTTGCTGTAGCTCAGGCATACCAACAATGCGAAAGGCATTTTTAAACGCTTGGCTGATTTCTGTGCGACATTGATTCAGTTTGGCTTCAAATTGGGTTTGATTCATTCCTAATAAAGTAGCCAGTGCTGCAATATCATGGGGCTCAGTGGGCAGTAGGTGAGTTTGATTATCGTCTCTAAACTGCAATAAGTGTTCTATTTGCCTTAAAAAATCATAGTGATTACCCAACGTGTGGGCCAGTTGTGGGGCGATCAGTTCTGCCTGAACTTGTGCTTTTAGTGCCGCATGGAGATTGGTTTTTTGCAGGGATGGAGAATGTCCACCATGGATGAGTTGATTCAACTGCACAATGAATTCAATCTCACGAATGCTGCCATCACCAATTTTTATATTTAAGCTATCGTCCAGTTTTCGGCGGCTGCGCACCGTTTGATGCCAGTCATCACGTATTTGTTCGCGTAGGGTGCGTAGGGGTTGCAGTGCATCAAAGTCCAAATACTTTCGATATACAAAAGGCTGGCGGATACTTTCCAGAATTTGGTGTGCTTTTTGTGTATAGACGTTGTCGCGGATTTGAATAGGCCGCGCTTTTACCCAGGCATAGCGCTCCCAATCGCGCCCTTGTTTGATAAAGTATTGGTGTAACCCTTGTAGGCTCCACACCAATGGTCCCGCATCACCATCCGGACGTAAACGCAGGTCGGTACGAAAAACGATGCCCTCTACAGTATGTTGGGATAGTGTGGACAGCATGCGTTGGGTCAGATGGGTATAAAATTCATGAAAGCTCAGTGGGCGTTGCCCCTGCGTATACCCGTCTTGCTGATAAAGGACAATAAAATCGATGTCAGACGAGACATTGAGTTCACGGCCTCCCCATTTGCCCATGGCAACGATGAGCAGATCCAAAGGGGCGCCTGTTTCTGCATTAGTTGGCGCACCGTGTGTGTTCGCTAAAAGGTCCCACCAAAACAGGTAGGTTTTGCGTACGCATTGCTCTGCCAGGAGGCTCATCACATGGCCTGTTTCTTGAGGGTGCGCACGCTGTGTGACTTCACGCAGAAATTGCACAAAAAAGACTTGGTCACGGACGCGCCGCAGGACCTCTTTAAAGCTTTCGGGGTCGAGGTACTGCTCATTGTGAATGGCAGTCCACCACTGTTGGAGGCGTTCGGCAGTGATAGGCTCTAAATAATGAAGCAATAACCATGGCTCAAAATCAGGGTCGCGGTTGATTTTGCGTTTGAGTGCGCGTGACCACTCGAACGCGTGCGTTAGATCAGGTTGGTTGTGTGGCATGGACAAGCCCGATAAAGAAGGTTTGGTTCGATGTGTTTACCAAATTTTATAGCAATCACCACCCCGATTGTTTATAGTGTGAGTTTTTCATGGGTGTTGGTGTTTAGACCATAATTCAATGGGGCGAAGCAGGGTGACTGCAAGACGTTTTTTCCGCATTGTAGTTTATTTAGTGTTGGCATTTTGCGTTGTTGCAGGTGTGGCCTTTGCTGCTGCCAAGTATTGGGTGCTGCCGTCTATCCATCTATGGAAAGAACCCATCACCCGAGTGCTGTCGCAGGCGGTTGGCGCGCCTGTCGAGATTGGCCACATTCAAGCGCGGTGGCGCGGGCTTGGGCCCGAACTTGAACTCGAAGATGTTGCTGTATCTAATTCTCAAGGGCATGAGGTGTTGAGTATCCCCCATGCCGTTGGGCAGCTTAAACTTAGCAGTTTTTGGGCGCGCAGCCCCCATTTTTCTCATTTGAATGTGACAGGCTTAGCGTTGTTGGTTAGCCGTGACGAATCAGGTGAAATTGATTTCTTTAGTCAGCCCACCACCGAAGAGGATATTGATCCACCAGCTCAAGTAGTGGATCTCAAAGCGGGTGTTTATCGTTGGCTTTCTCAGCAGGGGCGTTTGCAGATTAGTGAGAGTCATGTGGTATGGCAGGATTTAGCTTCCGAGCAGCCGCCTTTGGCCTTACAGGTTGAATCCCTAAGTTTAAAGCAACAATATGGTCAGCTTCAGATCAATGGAGTGCTATCGAGTTTGCGGCAAGCACATACGCAGTTACGTTTCAGCAGTGAATGGCAGCTGCCTGATGAAAAGATTCATACTGAGCAGCCCCCTACATTAGCTCAGGGCCAGATTCGTGTGCAGGTCAATCATTTACAGCCCTCGGCTTGGCGTCGGTGGGTGGATATGCCCAGTTTTCTGTATCAAGGCACTTTGAATGGCCAGTTTTTGTTTGATATAAAAGACGAGGAACTCACCCATGCCGAAGGTTCAGTGGCAATTGATCGGCCGTTCTGGGCAGATGGCCGCCAGTTGTTATCCATCGAGCCACAACCTTTTTTCCAAGCACGAGCAGCCAACTTTCATTTTGAATTCAATCAGCAAGCTTTAGCGTTTTTAGCTGAACTGTCTGCAGAGGGGCCTGTACCCTTATCCATCCCGGGCGCCCATTGGCGTGCACAGCTGCACGACTTGAACGTGCATGTACCTGATGAGTTTACCGAGCCATTATTTTTTAAGCAGGTTAATTTGGATGCTTATAGTGAAGCTCAGCAAACAAATTCCAAGCAGTCTGATATAGCTTTGGATTCCTCTTCTTTGCTCTCCATGGATTCTGCTGGTGTTGATGCGGCGACGGATGGTCAGTGGCAAATCAAGCAACTCCGGATCGACACGGGGGTGGGTGTGCTGCAGCTAGAGGGAGCATTACAATTGCATGCCGAGGACCTATGGCTGAGTAAAGTTGACTTGGAAGGTGCGGGAGAGCACATTACGCTGGCGAGTATTTATAAGTACTTTCCCAATAGCTTGGATCCTGATTTGCGTGAGTGGCTACAAGAGGGACTTACCGCAGGTCAAATTGAGCAGTTGCGTTTTCAGTGGCAAGGGCTGCTCGATGATTTTGAATATTATCAAGCGCGTGAGACGGGTCACTTTCAATTAGAGGCTCAATTTGAGAATACCACTATTGATTATTATCCAGCGACAGCACAAGAGGCGGGGTGGCCTGCACTGACCGGGTTGGACGGTTGGCTGTATTGGGAAAATGACGATATGCGTATTGAGGTTGAGAATGAGCCCTCGTTACGTTTAAGTGCTGACCATGCAGCCCTCATTCACCACATATCAGCTCAGATCGTTGATTTATATGAGCAAGCAGATTTGACCTTAAATGCTCAGGGGCAGGCTACTGCTGATGATTTCTTTTTATTGTGGTCACATTCTAATCTGGGTGAATTACTCAAAGATACTGTTGATGTGCAAAAGATTAGTGGGCCTGACTGGCTACTTGATTTATTGCTTGAGGTGCCTTTAGGTGTGCCTGAAGAGCAGATGGAAGAGTTAACAAGGGTTCAGGGGAAGGTGCATGTTAAAGAACCCGCGGTGGTTGAGTTGTGGCCTGAATTTGCACCTCTAACACAGGTACAGGGCAGCTTTGGCTTTTCAGAAAATGGTGTGCACGAAGTTGATGTGCACGCATATTGGCTGGGAGGACCCTTTGCCATGCATGGCAGTCTCGGCACCCCAGAGGATGAAATGCAAGTCGAGGCACATCCGCATACAGCAGATTTACAAGCGTTTTATGAACACCCTGCACTGAGTGTTCTGGAAGGTGACTTTGCTGTGGATGCTATGCTCACATTGGACGAATCCGAGCATTTAAAAATCGCAGCGCGCAGCAATTTGCAGGGGCTTTCGATTGATTTACCGGCCCCTTTGCAAAAGACCAAAACCGATAAAAGTTGGCCCATACAACTCGACTGGCTATTTTTGGATGATGATGGCGATAGAAATCAACTGTATCTTGCTTTGGAAGAACGTCTCTACGGTCAAGCGGTATTAGACTTTGCGCAGCATCGGGTCGAGTCAGCGGGTCTCTTTTCAGCGCTCACTGCGGAAAACAGATTACCTTTAGAACCAGAACAATTAAACATGGACCTGCAGTACTCGTTTTTGGATGTTGATGCTTGGTGGGATTGGTTGGAGCATATTGATAGTGTGGATGAGCCGGCTTGGCAGTGGCCTGAGCGCTCTCAAGTGCGTTTACAAGCTGATGAAGTCTATGCATTGGGTTTTGGTCTGGAGCTTTTCACCTATACACATCAGCTGCTCGAGCCCGAGCAGTGGCGCGCAGATATCAGCTCGGACCAAATTGCTGGTACAGTATTTTGGCATCAACAAGCCAGTAACGGACACCCATTTGGGCACGTAAAGGCGCATTTTCATCGTTTTGATGTGCTGGCAGATTTTGTTCCAAAAATAGGTGTGCAACCTCCCAAAGGGGGGCGGGTCATCACTAAAGGTGATTTAAGCCAAACCTCTACTCCTGGCGAAAAAACTAGCCCTGTGTCCAAAATGCCAGCAGTAGAGCCTGCACATTCGCCGTTGTTGCCACAGCTTCCCTCTGTATCGCTCAAGGTAGACGAGTTTAATGTGGGGGGCTATAAACTAGGTACATTAGCTGTGGAGGCCAGTGGGATGGCCGAGGGGCTAGGATGGACTATTGATTCTTTTGAAATGTCTGTGGATCAAGTCATGCACACCCAAGGCAGTGGTCACTGGGCGATTTGGGGTGCTGAGTCGGGCTTATCATTGCAGTGGGAAAGCAATTTTGAAAACTTGGGTTCTTATGCTGACTATTTAGGTTTGGCTGGCTACGTAGAAGGTGGCCAAGGGCTGATGACAGCCGAATTTGATTGGCCTTATTTACCTTGGCGCAGTAATTTAGATGATTTGCAAGGTCAGGTCGTGTTGGATTTGGAAAATGGTCGCCTACAGCCCATACAATCTCGTTCAGCCAAATTGCTAGAGTTTCTCTCCTTGCAATCATTATCCCGCATCGCACGATTGGATTTAGACGTGGGCAGTGTGCTCAAAGAGGGATTCCCCTTTCACATGATCGAGGGTGAGGTTCAGTTTGAGCGCGGTTGGGTCCATACCGATGACTATAAGGTGGTTAGTCCCGTAGGATCATTGTTTTTTGAGGGTCGCACGCATTTACAGAGCCATCAAATAGATGCCCAAGCATTGGTCATTCCCGAGTTGGATGTCAGCGGGGCTGCGTTGGCAGCTGGAATTGCGGTTAATCCTATTGTGGGTATGGGGGCCCTATTGGCGCAGTGGATATTAAAGCACCCTTTATCCAAAGCGATGACCATACGCTACCAGATTACCGGGGATTGGGATGATTTTTCGGTAGAAGAAATTGCCACTGGCACATCTGAAGAGCAGGCAGAGGCAATCCAGGAAAGCATACTGCCATTACGTATTGCCCCCTTGGACGAGCAAATTCAGGCCCCTAAGCCCAAAGAGATCGACGCCGCAGACCAAACCGATGAGCGTAAAAAATCACCGACAGGATCTTTACGAGTGCGTTCTAAAACCAAGCTTGAAACCACTCACCCGCGGGCATCCACTAACACCGATGATGCCTCTGGGTCGGCAAAGGAAAAAGACGAATCAGGTGATTAAAAATAAGAGTGGCAAGTTGGAATGTGCGCTGGGACGCACATATCACGCACTGTGACAGGCGTGATTACTTTTTCATCATGTCAAAAAACTCATCGTTGGTTTTGGTGGCGCGGATCTTATCCAGGATAAATTCCATGGCGTCTGTTTCGTCCATATCATGGATAAACTTGCGCAATACCCATGTCTTTTGCAATAAGTCTGGTGCAATAAGGAGTTCTTCGCGACGTGTACTGGTCTTTTTGAGGTTGATCGATGGGTAAACACGTTTTTCAGCCAAGCGGCGCTCGAGGTGGATTTCCGAGTTACCAGTGCCTTTGAATTCTTCGTAAATAACTTCATCCATGCGGCTACCGGTCTCGATGAGTGCCGTACCGATAATCGTCAGCGAACCACCTTCTTCAAGGTTGCGAGCCGCACCAAAAAAGCGTTTGGGGCGTTGCAAAGCATTGGCATCGACACCCCCGGTTAAAACCTTGCCAGAAGCAGGTACGACAGTGTTATAGGCTCGAGCCAGGCGGGTAATAGAGTCGAGCAGGATGACTACATCTTTTTTGAGTTCAGCCAAGCGTTTGGCCTTTTCGATCACCATTTCAGCCACCTGAACGTGTCGTGTAGCAGGCTCATCAAAGGTCGATGCGACCACCTCGCCACGAACAGTGCGTTGCATTTCTGTGACCTCTTCGGGACGCTCGTCAACCAGAAGGACAATCACAATAGAGTCGGGGTAATTGGTCGTGATGGCATGCGCGATATGCTGCATCATCACGGTTTTACCCGATTTCGGACTGGCTACAATTAAAGCGCGTTGGCCTTTGCCAATCGGTGAAAATATATCCAGTATGCGACCCGTGGTGTTTTCTTCGCTCTTGATATCGCGCTCGAGAATCATGCGTTTGTCAGGATGCAGGGGGGTGAGATTCTCAAACATGATGCGATGTTTGATTTTCTCGGGCTGCATGCCGTTGACCTTGTCGACCTTGACCAGGGCAAAATAGCGCTCGCCATCTTTGGGCGTGCGTACTTCGCCCTCAATAGAATCACCAGTATGTAAATTGAAGCGGCGAATTTGCGAGGGAGAAATATAGATGTCGTCTGTGCTGGCCAGATAAGAAGTTTCAGGCGAGCGCAGGAAACCAAAACCGTCAGGAAGTACTTCAAGGACGCCGTCGCCGAATATTTGTTCGCCTTGTTTGGCGCGGTTTTTCATAATCGCAAACATAAGTTCTTGTTTGCGCATGCGACTCGCATTTTCAATATTCAGGCTGGCAGCCATTTCGAGCAACTGCGAGACGTGCAGTGCTTTGAGTTCGTTGAGATGCATTTGAGAAAAAGAAGGGAATTAGCGTGTGCGAGCGGGGCTAAAGGGAAAAGGATAGCGCCCGCTCTGTGCTAGGTTTATGAGGTTGGAATTCGTTATATGGATTCGTCGAGGAACTGATATAGTTGTGCTTTGGATAGGGCGCCAACCTTGGTCTGGGAGACCTCGCCATCTTTGAATAGCATCAGTGTGGGAATACCTCGCACACCGTATTTGGCCGCCGTATCCGGGTTTTCATCGACGTTTACCTTTGCTATGGTAACACGATTTTGGTAGTCATTTGCGGCCTCATCAAGTATG
>DATGTW010000162.1:0-17880 GCA_035301625.1 Paenalcaligenes sp. | reverse complement strand
TCCCACACAGTACACCCTATTGTTTCAAGTATTCGCCACGACGGCAAAGGGCCACCAATCGATCATGAGTGCGAGCATACATTCTAATCAACCGCTGATTCGTTTTACCGATGTCTCTTTGGGGTATGGCGACTTTACGGTACTCAGAAACATCGACCTAGAGGCCAAACGCGGTCAGGTCATTGCAATGATGGGTGGGTCGGGATCCGGTAAGACCACCTTATTGCGTGCAGCCACTGCGCAAATTTTTGCCCAAAACGGGACAATAGAGGTTTTTGATAAAGACCTCGATCACTGTTCACCCCGTGAAATCGAGCAATTAAGAAAACGTATGGGGGTGTTGTTTCAGCAGGGTGCCCTGTTTACTGACCTCAATGTCTTTGATAATGTGGCCTTTCCCCTACGCGAGCACGCCCAACTCAGCAATGCCGAAATCACACGCATCGTATTGGAAAAGCTCGAGGCTGTAGGCCTACGCGCGGCTGCTCATCTAAAAATCAGCGAAATATCCGGTGGCATGGCGCGCCGCGTTGCATTGGCCCGCGCCATCGTTCTCGAACCCGAACTAATTTTTTATGATGAGCCCTTTGCGGGCTTGGACCCAATATCTTTGGGAATTACTGCTCAACTCATTCGTGATCTCAGCGATGAATTGAATTGTGCCTCAATTATTATTACACACGACGTGCCTGAATCCTTTAAAATTGCTGACTATGTTTATCTGGTCGGTCAGGGCAAAATGATCATGCACGGTACACCCGATGAGCTTGAAAACAGTCAGGACGAGTATGTACAGCAGTTCCTGAACGGTATGCCTGACGGACCCATCGCTTTTCATTACCCCACCACGCCCGCATTCGAAGCCTGGCTAGACAAAAACTCCAAGCACTCATGAACGCAATATTTTCTGCTATCGCTGCCTTTGGACACGCCATACTCCAGAGTTTTTATACTCTGGGTGCTTTCACGCGTTTGCTGTTTGCACTGCTGAAACGCTCGGGCATCATTTTCAAACGCCCCCGCCTGGTATCCCAACAGGTGCATTTCATCGGCAACTATTCCTTATTGATTATTGGTGTTTCGGGGCTGTTTGTTGGGTTTGTCCTTGGATTACAGGGCTACTACACCTTGACCCGATACGGCTCCGAAGAGGCGCTGGGCTTATTGGTTGCCCTGTCATTAACGCGTGAGCTCGGGCCCGTGGTTACAGCTCTATTATTTGCAGGACGCGCCGGGACCTCACTGACCGCTGAAATCGGCCTGATGAAGGCGGGCGAACAGCTCGCTGCCATGGAGGTAATGGCGGTGGATCCTGTACGACGGGTCCTAGTCCCACGATTTTGGGGGGGTGTCATTGCCATGCCTATTTTGGCTGCGGTCTTTTCCGCGGTCGGCGTTATTGGTGGGTGGATTGTTGGGGTCCTGCTCATTGGCATTGACCCTGGCGCTTTTTGGTCCCAAATGCAAGACGGCGTTGATGTCATCAATGATGTGCTCAACGGCGTTATCAAAAGTATCGTCTTTGGTGTGGTAGTCACACTCATTGCCCTATATACCGGTTGGACAGCACGCCCGACTCCCGAAGGGGTATCACGAGCCACAACCATGACTGTCGTCAGCGGCTCTCTGGCCGTCCTGGGCATGGATTTTCTGATGACCGCCTTGATGTTTAGCTAACATAGGCCCAAACTTCCATACAACATATCGCAAGCATTTCACAAACGGAACCATTTATGTCACACAGCAAAACAGATTTTTGGGTGGGCGTTTTTGTTTTTCTCGGCTTGGTCGCCCTGGCTTTCTTGGCCTTGCGTGCCGGTAATCTAAGTAGCTTTTCTTTTGCCCCCACCTACCGCGTTGAAGCCTCCTTTGACAATATTGGTGGCCTGAAAACACGTGCCCCCGTCAAAAGCAGCGGCGTCGTGGTGGGTCGTGTTGTCGACATTGACTTTGATAACCAAACCTTTCACGCCATTGCCACCCTAGAGATCGAATCTCAGTACAAATTCCCCGAAGACAGTGCGGCATCTATTCTGACCTCAGGGCTACTGGGTGAACAATACATCGGTATTTCTCCCGGCGGCGAGGATAAAGATCTAACTAATGGTTCTACCATTTTGTATACTCAAAGCGCGGTCGTACTTGAGGAACTAATCAGTAAATTCCTCTACAATATGGCCGGTGATTAATCCCTCAAGCCCTGGCGCAGCCCGTTTTTGACGGTTTCCCCGGGTGTCGGCGCCCACACGGAGCCAACCCGAACGTTTCGGTGCAGTAGGAACACGATACTTCAGATTAAGGTCGTTTATGTCTTTGCGATTTTCAAAAAATAACCCGCGCATAAAAAAAACCATGCGTTTTTGCCTTGCCGCTGCTGCACTGGCTCTGAGTGCTGGCTGTGCGACTGTCAAAAACCCCAACCCGGACGATCCGTTCGAAAGTTACAACCGCACCATGGATAAAATCAACTATAATGTTGACCATGCCTTGGTGCTGCCAGTGACCAACATGTACAAAGCGCTCACACCACAACCTGCCCAAACCTGTGTGAGCAACATTTTTAACAACTTGGGTGATCTCTGGTCCGCAGTCAATAGTTTTTTCCAAGGCCGCCCACATGACTTTTTCAATAGCCTTGGCCGTGTACTATTCAACACCACCATGGGCTTAGGCGGCTGTATCGATGTCGCATCGATGAATGACGCCAAACCAATCCCCAATGATTTGGGAACCACCTTGGGCGTCTGGGGTGTACCCTCTGGACCCTACTTGGTCATACCTGGCCTTGGCCCCAGCACAGTACGTGATGGTGTCGCACGCGTTGGCGGCTTTGCAACAGGCTTTTCACCGACTTACCCCATTATGGAAATCGATCGCGTACGCGTACGCAATTCTATTTTGGGCTTGTATCTGGTGGATATGCGTGCCGGCCTGACCGATGCCGAAGATCTGGTTGACGATTTAGCGCTCGACCGTTACAGCTTTATCCGCGATGCTTACTTACAGCGTCGCAAGGCCCTGCTACGCAGCAAAAAAGCTCCTGTCGGCAGTGACGCCCATGAAGATTTGCCCACTTACGAGAACATCTACGAGGAGGCCGCAGACGATCTGCCCACCTACGATGATCCAGATGATGACTTGCCTCAGTACGAAGACCCCGATGACGATTTACCCGTCTACGAGGATCCTGAGGACAACACTCAGGACAACGATGATCCCGAAACAAAGTAAAGGACAAAACACATGCAATCTACTCAATTAGCACGAACGCAATTGCTACCTGTTCGTTGGCTTGGTTTTTTAAGTGCCTTGCTAGTTGCTTTGGTCATGACTCCAGCATTAGCCAAAATCAACCCTAAGGATGCACCTCCAGAGTTCGTACAGGCGGTTGCAGATCAAGCCCTTGAAGCCGTTAAAGACAGTACGGCAGCCCAAGAAGGCGATCGTGAGGCTATTGATGCATTGATCGACGAATATGTGCTACCCTATGTTGACTTTGAGAAAACTACGCGTTTGGCCACTGGGCCAAATTGGCGTCAGGCCGATCAAGATCAGCGCGAACGTTTGGTAGAGGCTTTTAAAAACACCCTGATTCGCACCTATAGCGGCGCCTTGTCCAAGGTAGACCAGCTCTCCGAGATCAAAGTCCAACCCTTTCGTGGCGACCCCGAGGCGGCTGACGTTGTTGTACGCACTGTTGTGACCCAACGCAACAATCCCGACGTCACCGTCGACTATCGAATGGAAAACACCCCCGATGGCTGGAAGATCTACGATCTCAATATCGAGGGTATCTGGTTGATTCAAAATTATCGCAACCAGTTTTCACAACTCATTAACGAGCGCGGCTTTGACGGCCTGATCGAGGCTTTGAACAGTAAAAAGCGTCCATAAGCTGATTTCTACAATCGCGCACCCGCGACTACTTGCAACTCGGTCCGCCTACCTTTCATTCAACATGGAGCATAGTAGGTGATGCTCCTTTCATAAACGACTAAGTCTGGCTTTACAATAAAGCCAGACTTTTTGTCCCTTATTTATGACGGCAATACAACTCGAGAACATTAGCAAAACCTTTTACGCCCCAGCAAAAGGCATTAAAGGATTGCTGGGCATGACTGACCCCAACCAAGGTGTCCAAGCTCTGCAATCGATTGATCTGTCTATTGAGCACGGGGAATTCTTTGGTTTGCTGGGTCCTAATGGTGCCGGCAAAACCACCATCATTTCTATTCTGGCCGGGCTGACTCACGCCAGTACCGGACATGCCAGCGTCTGCGGCTATGATGTCGTCAATGACTTTCGTCTATCGCGACGCGCTTTAGGGGTTGTTCCCCAAGAAATAGTTTACGATCCATTTTTTACAGTTCGTGAGACCCTGCGCATCCAGTCTGGCTATTTTGGCCTACGTGATAATGATGACTGGATTGACGAAATTCTCCATAACCTTGGCCTTAGCGACAAAAGCGAAAGCAACATGCGCGCTTTATCTGGCGGTATGAAACGCCGTGTGCTGGTCGCCCAAGCGCTTGTGCATCGCCCCCCAGTCATTATTCTGGACGAGCCTACAGCCGGTGTCGACGTTGACTTACGACGCAATCTCTGGGAATTCATCTCGCGGCTCAATCGAGAGGGGCACACCATTTTACTGACCACCCATTACCTCGAAGAAGCCGAGGCACTATGTAACCGCATTGCCATGCTCAAAGCAGGCGAAATCGTCGCCCTTGATACCACTCAGGCACTGCTGGAAAACGTTGGTGGCACCGACCTGGAAGATGCTTTTGTACGCATTATGCACAGTGAAAAATCCAAGAGGCTAACCGCATGAGTCAAACCGAACCTGTTAAGCGCTGGGGCGTGCCGCAAAGCGATTCAACCAGCAGCGCCACAGCCGCACCTATGAAACATCCCCAACTGACTGGGGGCAGTGGTTTTCTGACCCTGCTCCACAAAGAAATGATGCGCTTCATCAAGGTAGGCTTCCAAACCGTGGCAGCCCCCGTAGTGACCGCGCTGTTGTATCTATTAATCTTTGCTCAGGTACTTGAGGGCCGTGTCAGTATCTACGATTCAGTGCCCTATACAAGCTTTCTGATTCCGGGGCTAATGATGATGAGCATGCTGCAAAACTCATTTGCAAACCCCTCTTCATCACTTATCCAAAGCCGCATTACGGGTAACTTGGTATTTATTTTGTTGCCCCCTCTATCGCACCGCGAGATCTTTTCAGCCTACGTATTAGCGGCTGTTATTCGCGGCCTATGCGTGGGTTTATTTATAGGTATTACCGCGTTATTTTTTGTCACCCTACCAGTCGCTCACCCCGCTTGGGTAATCACTTTTGCTGTACTCTCCTGCGGCATCATGGCCACCTTGGGGGTCATTGCTGGTTTGTGGTCAGAAAAGTTTGATCAACTCGCGGCCTTTCAAAACTTTTTAATCATGCCTGCTACTTTTTTGTCAGGGGTGTTTTATTCCATTCACAGCCTTCCCCCATTTTGGCAAGCAGTTTCCCAATGGAATCCTATTTTCTACACCATTGATGGTTTCCGCTATGGGTTCTTTGCAGCTTCCGACGTGTCTCCATGGCATAGTCTTATAGTGGTCGGGACTGCATTCGTCCTACTGTCATTAATCGCATTACGCCTGCTCAAATCAGGCTATAAATTAAGAAATTAACCTACGGGATAAATCATGAGCGTAACGACATCTGAACAAGTACGTGATTATATTGTTAGCGGTTTAGAGTGCGAACACATCGAGGTCTTTGGTGATGATGGCGCACACTTTGAGGCCATTATTGTCAGCTCGGAGTTCGAAGGATTAAATCGCATCCGCCGCCATCAACGTGTTTATGCTGCCTTGGGCAATCGCATGGATACTGGTGAAATACACGCCCTGTCCATGCGCACACTGACCCCCGAAGAATACAAGGCAGAACAAAATGGATAAGCTGCGCATCACAGGGGGGCAACCTTTAACAGGGGATATCACGATTTCAGGTGCCAAAAACGCCGCCCTGCCCATTTTGTGCGCCAGCTTACTAACCAATCAAACGGTACAACTGCACAATGTGCCCACCTTGCGCGATATTGACACGACCTGTGCCTTGCTGTCCCAGATCGGTGTCAAAGTCCAACGAAACAGCCACAGCATCGAGTTATGTGCCGATCAGCCCAACAGCATCGAGGCGCCCTATGAATTGGTCAAAACCATGCGCGCCTCAATCTTGGTCTTGGGCCCTTTATTGGCCCGTTTTGGCGAGGCCAAGGTCAGTTTGCCCGGGGGGTGCGCCATCGGCCAGCGCCCTGTGGATCAACACATCAAAGGGCTGCGTGCCATGGGCGCTGAGATCGAACTCGAACACGGTTTTGTCATAGCGCGTGCCCAACGGTTAAAAGGGGCGCGTATTCGCACCGATATGGTGACGGTCACCGGGACAGAAAACCTACTCATGGCTGCTGTACTGGCAGATGGTGAAACTATTATTGAAAATGCGGCCCAAGAACCCGAGGTCGTTGACCTGGCCAACATGCTGATTTCCATGGGCGCCCGCATCCAGGGGCATGGCACCGCTGAGATTATTGTCCAAGGGGTTGAAAAACTTCATGGAACCACACACCACATCATGCCGGATCGTATTGAAACCGGCACATTTTTATGTGCCGTCGGCGCCACTCAAGGTGAAATCACCTTGCATCAAACACAGGCAGACACCCTCGAAGCAACCCTCCAAAAACTGCAACAAGCCGGCTTGGAAATTCGCTGTGAGGAACGCACTATCCATGCACGCATGCGCCAGCGCCCCAACGCAGTTAGCTTTAGCACCCGTGAATATCCGGGCCTACCCACAGACATGCAGGCCCAGTTAATGGCCCTCAATGCTTTGGCCCAAGGCCGTGCAACCATCGCGGAAAATATCTTTGAAAACCGTTTCATGCACGTTCAAGAGCTCCGCCGGATGGGCGCAGACATTAAAACCGAAGGACATACGGCGCGCGTTCGCGGTGTTGACACACTGTATGGTGCCCGAGTCATGGCCACTGATTTACGAGCCTCGGCTTGTTTGGTCATCGCAGGTTTGGCCGCCCAAGACGACACCATCATTGAGCGCATCTACCATTTGGATCGCGGTTATGAGAACATGGAATCCAAGCTTGCCGCTGCAGGCGCGCAAATTGAGCGCTTGAAATAAAACGCCCGAGTTAACACATATTGGTTGATACCCAACCCCTCCTAGCATGACAAATCCAAATCGTACCCCACAGCCCATTACATTGGCGCTTTCCAAAGGCCGCATCTTTGATGAAACCCTGCCATTACTCAATGAAGCAGGCATCGAAGTCTTGGGCGACCCGGAAACTTCTCGCAAACTTATCTTGCCCACCAACCAGGATGATTTGCAAATTATTATTGTCCGCGCCACAGATGTCCCGACTTATGTTCAATATGGTGCTGCCCATATTGGCATCGCTGGCAAAGATGTCTTGTACGAGCATATGGAGCATCATCCCGGTGGTTTGTATCAGCCTGTTGACCTGAATATCGCCCGCTGTCGTATGAGCGTGGCAGTACCTGAAGGTTTTGATTATCACAATGCTGTCCACAAGGGTTCGAGGCTGCGGATTGCAACCAAATACATCCGTGCAACGCGTGAACACTTTGCCAGCAAAGGGGTCTATGTAGATCTCATCAAGCTCTACGGTTCCATGGAGCTTGCCCCTTTGGTGGGTTTGGCTGACGCCATTGTTGATTTGGTCTCCACAGGGGGAACACTCAAAGCGAATAACCTGGTTGAGGTTGAGGAGATCGCACCTATTTCCTCACGGCTCATCATTAATCAGGCAGCACTGAAAACTCGGCAAACCGAATTGCAACCGCTGATGGACGCACTTATGCACGCTGCCATACAGCCCGAGCCCCAAAGCTAAATAAAAAGGTTACAATTTAGAGGTCATTACTTAGGATAGTTTCATGACGGTCATCCGACGCCTAGATTCCACGACATCGCAGTTTGATACAGAATTACGCACCTTGCTTGCTTACGAAGAAGCACAAGACGCATCCATTGAGGCCATCTGCCGCGATATCATTGACGACATCCGCCACGAAGGCGATACCGCCTTGTTGCGTTATACCCAGCGTTTTGATGCACTCGAGGCCGCCGATGTCGCCGCTTTGGAAATCTCATCAGAAACCCTCCAAGAGGCGCTCAAAAACCTGCCTAACGCCCAGCGCACAGCGTTAGAAACTGCTGCCGCGCGTATCCGTGCCTACCACGAACACCAACTCCAAGAAGACTGGTCTTATACCGAAGCCAACGGCACCCGCTTGGGCCAGCGCATTACCCCACTGGATCGGGTAGGCCTGTACGTCCCCGGCGGTAAAGCTGCTTATCCTTCGTCAGTACTCATGAATGCTTTGCCCGCCAAAGTTGCCGGGGTCCAAGACCTCATCATGGTCACCCCCACTCCAGGCGGTGAACGCAACGATTTAGTACTTGCAGCTGCAGCCTTGGGGGGGGTTGATCGTGTCTTTGCCATCGGCGGTGCACAAGCCGTGGCTGCCCTGGCCTACGGCACCGAGACTATCCCCGCGGTAGATAAAATTGTCGGCCCTGGCAATGCCTACGTTGCCGAAGCCAAACGTCGAGTTTTTGGGACGGTCGGCATTGACATGATTGCCGGACCCAGCGAGATCCTAATTATTTCCGATGGCAGCGTGTCAGCTCATTGGATCGCGATGGATCTTTTCTCGCAAGCCGAACACGATGAACTCGCCCAAGCCATCCTAATTTCGCCTAATGCCGACTTTTTAGATGCGGTCGAGGCAGAAATCAATCGCTTGCTACCCACCATGCCCCGTGAGGAAATCATTCGCACTAGCTTGGGCGATCGCGGTGCTTTAATTCATGTCCCTGATTTGGACACCGCCTGTGACATTGCTAACATCATTGCGGCCGAGCACTTGGAAATAGCCACCACCGAACCCGACTACTGCCTTGAGCGCATCCGTCATGCAGGTGCAATTTTCTTGGGACCTTATAGTTCTGAATCACTGGGCGATTATTGTGCTGGGCCAAACCATGTCTTGCCCACCGCCCAAACAGCACGGTTTTCATCGCCATTGGGGGTGTATGATTTCCAAAAACGCAGCAGTATCATTCACGTCTCTTATACAGGCGCTCAAACACTGGGCCCTATCGCTGCAACTCTGGCCGAGGGCGAGGGCCTGCACGCACACGCCCAAAGTGCCAAACTCAGATTATCAATTACCGAATAGCAGACTGTCTCATGCGCAAAGCTGAAATTTCTCGTGATACCTACGAAACCAAAATCCAAGTAGCTGTCAATCTCGACGGTACTGGTCGCCATGATTTAAACAGTGGTGTGCCCTTTTTGGATCATATGTTGCACCAAATCGCTCGCCACGGGGTCATCGACCTCAAGGTATATTGCGATGGCGACACCCATATTGACGATCACCACTCAGTAGAGGACATCGGAATCGCCCTAGGCCAGGCTTTTGCCCAAGCCATTGGTAACAAGTCCGGCATCCGTCGTTACGGGCACGCTTATGTACCTTTGGATGAATCACTTAGCCGTATTGTCATCGACTTTTCGGGGCGTCCCGGGCTGTATTTTCATGCCCAATTCCACCGTGAAAAAGTAGGCACTTTTGATACCGAATTAGTCCGTGAGTTTTTCCAAGGTTTTGTCAATCATGCCCAAGCCACGCTGCATATCGACAACTTGCGTGGCGAAAATGCCCACCACCAATGCGAAACCATTTTTAAAGCATTTGGTCGTGCTGTACGCATGGCCCTTGAACCTGATCCACGCAACGAGGGCGTGATTCCATCAACCAAGGGGGTGCTCTAACCATGTTATTGATACCTGCTATTGATCTCAAAGACGGCCGCTGTGTACGTTTGCGTCAGGGTGACATGGACGAGGTCACAGTATTCTCTGATGATCCAGCAGCCATGGCCGAGCAATGGCTCAACCAAGGGGCCGAACGCTTGCATTTAGTGGATCTTAATGGTGCCTTTGCGGGCAAGCCCGTTAACCGCGAGGCTATCGAAGCCATTGTCGAGGTGGTTAATGGTGATGCCCCTATTCAAATCGGTGGTGGTATCCGCGATTTAGATACGATTGAGGCTTATTTGGAGCTGGGCATTCAATACGTCATCATTGGCACGGCTGCCGTTAAAAACCCCGGATTTTTGCGTGACGCCTGTGCTGCTTTTCCGGGCCACATCATCGTGGGACTAGATGCTCGTGATGGCAAAGTTGCCACCGACGGCTGGAGCAAACTCAGTCGTCACGATGTGATCGATTTAGCACAAAAGTTTGCTGATTACGGCTGCGAGTCTATTATCTACACCGATATTGGTCGCGATGGCATGCTCACCGGAGTCAATATTCCCGCCACCCTGGCACTGTCCCGAGCCGTTAGTATCCCCGTGATAGCATCCGGAGGCGTATCCTCTATGGACGATATCAAGGCCTTGTGCGACGTTACTAATGAGGGCATCGAAGGGGTTATTTTGGGCCGTAGCATATACGAAGGCACTGTAGACTTCCAAGAGGCGCAGCGCTACGTCGACGCACTTTAAATTTCTTTAGACGCCCAATGCTTGAATCACCGTGATGAATAGGTAGCTGCCATGAGCTCGACCCAGCCCGTATGTAGAATCATTCCTTGCCTGGACCTAGCCAACGGTCGGGTCGTCAAAGGCGTTAACTTTGTAGACCTCAATGATGCTGGTGACCCCATCGAGGTCGCCACACGTTATGCTCAGGCCGGCGCCGATGAAATTGTTTTGCTCAATATCACTGGGGATGCCACGAATAATGCGGTCATCCACCGTATTTTGGCTCAACTCAACCAGCAAACCGATATCCCCATCACCGTTGGTGGCGGCATGCGCAGCTTGGATGATCTACAAGCCATGATCACAGCTGGCGCTAGCAAGGTCTCTATCAATAGCGCTGCCGTCGATCGTCCAGAGCTCATCAAACTAGCGGCGCAACAATTTGGCAGTGAACGATTAATCATCGCGATTGATGCCAAACTCCAACAGCAAGCCATGGCAACCGACCCCCATTGGGAGGTCTGCACCCAAGGGGGCAAACACCGCACCGGACTGGATGCCGTCCAATGGGCTCAACACGTCGAATCACTAGGTGCTGGCGAGCTGTTGCTGACCAGCATGGACCAAGACGGTACCCAGGCCGGCTTTGATCTAAATCTCACACGGGCCATCACGGACGCTGTCAATATTCCAGTCATCGCATCAGGTGGGGTAGGTACTTTGCAACACCTGGCAGATGGCGTTCTCAAAGGCGGGGCTCAAGGCGTTCTGGCAGCCAGTATTTTTCATTATGGTACCTATACCATTGAGGCCGCCAAAGAGTTTTTAAACGCTCAAGGAATCCACACGAAATAAAGAGGATGCACCCATGACCTGGTTAACCAAGGTTCAATTTGATGCACAGGGACTGATCCCTGCCATCGCCCAGGATTGGCAAAGCGGCAAAATCCTGATGGTAGCGTGGATGAATTCAACAGCGCTCGAGCATACTGTACAAAATCGCAAAGCCACTTATTGGTCGCGTTCACGCCAAAAATTATGGCACAAGGGCGAGGAGTCCGGCCATGAGCAAATTGTGCACGATATTCGCATGGACTGCGACGCCGATGTCATCCTCTTAAGTGTTGAGCAAAAAGGTGGCATTGCCTGCCACACCGGGCGTGAAAGCTGTTTTTACCAACAACTCCAAGACAACCCCAATGGACCCCAGTGGCATGCCGTTGAACCCGTACTCAAAGATCCAACAAAAATCTACCGATAATGCCGCTACCTACCAAAGCACGGTACAATGAAGCCTTTAAGTACGTAATGCAACCTAACCATGCCTTCTAACCCAGATCAAGACCTCAATCAAATTTTTAGTCAGCTGGCGGATCTTTTGGAAACACGTCACCCCAACCGCGGTGGCGATCCCGATAGCTCATACAGCGCGCGTCTACTACACCAGGGGCCTAATGCATTCCTAAAAAAAATCGGTGAAGAAGCCACCGAAGTAGTGCTCGCAGCCAAAGATGATGATCCAAAACAAATTGTTGGTGAAATGGCTTATTTATGGTTTCACTGTTTGGTTGTGTTAAGTTATTATCAAGTACGGCCCGAAGAGGTCTTCACCGAGCTGGCCCACCGACAGGGCATTTCGGGCTTGGCAGAAAAGGCAGCACGCAAAAAATAACCTTGGCCCAACAATGCCCAGGATACAATTAATTATTAGGTCATTATTTGATTTATGTTATGAGCGAGAATTGTATTTTCTGTAAAATTATCGAGGGGAGTCTACCTTCCACAAAGGTATACGAGGACGATGAGTTTCTCGCCTTTAAAGACATCAATCCAGCCGCCCCAGTGCATATTTTGGTCATTCCCAAAGCACATGTCGTATCGATGCAAGACATCCAAGAAGACGACGCACAATGGCTAGGCAAGATGATGGTACTGGCACCAAAAATAGCCGCTGAAAATGGCTGCCGACCCGGACTCGAAGGTGGTTTTCGTTTAGTCATTAATAGCGGTGATGATGGTGGACAAGAGGTCCATCACTTACACTTACACATTCTTGGGGGCCAACGGCCGTGGAAAAACCCAAGATTTGGTTTAGATTAGGAGATTTTCATGGGGACCTTTAGTATTTGGCACTGGCTTATTGTTCTGCTTATCGTGGCGTTGGTCTTCGGCACCAAAAAATTACGCAACGTGGGCGAAGACTTGGGGGGTGCGGTCAAAGGCTTTAGAAAAGGCATTCGTGATGCCCAAGAAGACGAACAGGCCAGCATTGCCCAACGTGAGGCCGAAGATGACAACACCGTTGACGTACAAGCCAAGGAAAAAACTGACGCTTCCTAATTAGCTTCGCGTCGTGTCATCGGGCCACACCGGCCCGAATTTGCATGGCGTGATTGTCCTTTGGCCTTATTCAGGTACCGACAACTATCATGTTCGACATCAGTTTTACAGAACTGCTTATTATTGCGGTTGTGGCGCTTGTTGTCCTCGGGCCCGAGCGTTTGCCCAAGGTCGCCCGTACAATGGGTCACCTGTTAGGCCGCGCTCAGCGCTATATGGGTGATGTCAAACGTGACATCCAAAAAGAAATGGAACTCGAGGACATCAAAGATCTAAAAGAGGAAATGCACAAGGCCTCCTCCTCGGTCAAAAGCTCCATCGGTGATTTAGGCAAAGAGTTCAAAGACCCACTTAAAAAATTTGAAAGTGATCTCAAAGATCCTTTTCAGGAAGCCCGCGATGCCGTCCAAAACCTACGCAAAGAAACCGAGGACAGTGTCGGCGACCTCAACAAAAGTGTAACCGAGGGCATCACTAAAGAATCCACAGAGCCTAATGCCGATGCCTTGGATGAGGCTAGTGATGATGCAACAATATCTGCCAACAAAGACACCGCAGCCCTAAAAGCTGCCGACACTGCAGACGAGATCTCTAACGAAGCGGCCACAAAAGACTCAGAAAGCCAACCACAACCCAAGGACACAACTGCCCGCCCAGTTGCCTCCAAAACAGCTGCTGCCTTGCGTTCAGGCAGTGGATTACCCGAACAAAAAACCACACGTACCGACCAACCCCAAGCCAAACCACGGCACACCGATTTGCCTGACAGCACCGATGCTGCGGACACAGATGGTGCCGACTAGGCTTTGACTATTTTCCTGGCCAATGACACAAGAAGCACAAAACGAAACTTTCATCTCGCACTTGGTTGAACTGCGCGACCGTCTTTTGCGCGCGGTTGTCAGCATACTGATTGTTTTTGTCGTGCTTTTTTTATACCCTGGTGCAGCTTTTATTTATGACACATTGGCCCAACCTATGTTGGCCTCTTTGCCCCAAGGCAGTACCATGATTGCCACTGGTGTGATTACACCGTTCATGGTCCCCGTCAAGGTCACATTACTAGCGTCCTTTATACTGACGCTACCCTATGTGCTTTATCAAGCTTGGGCCTTTATCGCCCCTGGGCTATACACCCACGAGAAGCGCCTGGCATTGCCCTTGATTGTCTCGAGCACCGCCCTCTTTATTCTGGGGATGCTCTTTTGCTATTTCGTCGTTTTTCGTACAGTTTTCCAATTTATTGCGTCAGTTGCCCCGCAATCAATTAGCCAAACGCCCGATATTGAGGCTTACTCTAGTTTTGTCATGACCATGTTTCTTGCCTTTGGCATTACCTTCGAGGTGCCTGTGGCAGTGGTTTTGCTCATCAAAGCGGGTTTGGTTTCAGTCGCCAAACTACGAGAAATCCGTGGTTATGTCATCGTTGGTGCCTTTGTCATTGCAGCTGTTGTTACTCCACCCGACGTCATTAGCCAATTCCTTTTAGCAGGCCCCTTGTGTATTTTGTATGAAATAGGAATCTTGTTGGGACGCTTTGTCAAAGGACCTGATGATGAACAAGAGGCCTCGCTGGACAACGAGTAAAATCAAGGCTGTCCAGTAAAATCTAGTTATAAACCCTTAGTCACCTCACTGGTCTAAATTATTTAAACCTCATATACTTAATTAGTCGCTTGAATATAAGTAATAAAGAGGATTTATCTAATGAAGCCAACCAATCTTTCCCGACGCCACGCCATGCTGCGCGCTGGTGGCGCGCTGAGCCTGGCGTCAATCGGCACGCTAACGCCTATCTCCAAAGCATTGGCTGCCAGCGAAAGCAAAGACGCTCCCACCCTGCCAGAATACGCTGCTTGGAAAAACCCAGACGCGTTGATTATCCATAGTGCCAACACAATGGAAACCAAGCGCAGCGCTTTTGGTGACGGCCTAATCACCCCGCTGGATCGCCTCTTTGTGCGCAATAACCTCAATCCGCCACCAGAGGAAATTACCCACGATCCCGACAGCTGGGAAATTCGTATCGAGGGGGTCAAAAACCCCACCACCTTTACTGTTGGCGAGCTCAAGCGCATGGGCCTCGAGTCCGTGCCTATGATCTTGCAGTGCTCTGGTAATGGCCGCGGCTATTTCCCCAGTGAGCCCAGTGGTACCCAATGGACCGTAGGCGCTGCGGGCTGCATCATCTTTACAGGTGTACCGGTTAAAAAGCTCATTGAGGCTACCGGTGGCATTGCTGATGGCATGAAATACATGACCAGTACAGGCGGCGAAGAGATTCCCGAGGGCATTGACCCCGACACCGTCAAGGTCGAACGTTCGGTGCCTGCTGAAATCAGCGATCGTGCCATCTTGGCTTGGGAGATCAACGGTGTACCCCTACCGCTGGCTCATGGTGGCCCCTTACGACTCGTAGTCCCTGGATACACAGGTGTCAACAGCATTAAATACGTCAAGCAGGTCGCCTTTACCGAGGATCAGTCCTCTGCCAACATCCAGCAAAACAGCTACCGCATGGCACCTCTGGGTGAAAAAGGCAATCCCGAGTACGACTCTGTCTGGGAAATGCCCGTTAAATCTTGGGTCACTCAGCCTAGCGAACCTGATCAAAAGCTAAAGAGTGGTTTAGTTCAAATCAAAGGGCTGGCCATGGGTGGTAACAGTGACGTAACTGGTGTCGAGGTCTCTGTCGATGGTGGCGAAACTTGGCACGAAGCTAAATTTATCGGCCCAGATCTAGGTCCCTATGCTTGGCGTCAGTTCGTCTACCCAGTCGAGCTCGAACCCGGCAAATACGAGGTCACCAGCCGCGCCACCAACGCCGATGGCAAGACACAACCCGAAGAGCGTTTGGAAAATAACCGCGGGTATCTCAACAATAGCTGGCATGACCACATGCTCAGCATCACGGTCACTTAATAATACCGTTGAGGTTGTAAAACAGTTTGTTGTTTAAAGCACGAGATCGTCTTCGCGCGATCTCGGCTTTTTTGATGGATGATTGATTTAAATGAGCAAGAATTATTTGTTGAAACTTTCCGCTGCCCTGGTCACCACTATTGGGCTTGGCACAGCCTCTATCGCAGTTGCAGACAATCTAGAAGAAGGCAAACAACTCTTTCTTAGCGATGCCCAACCCATGGCATGCGCGATCTGTCACACACTCGAAGATGCCGGTTCCACAGGTAATATCGGCCCAGATCTGGATGATTTACGCCCAGAAGCCGACCGTATCCACAAAGTTCTAATCGAGGGAATGGGTGCAATGCCTGCCTTTGGCGATACCCTCAGTGAAGAGCAGCGCAACGCTATTGTAGATTACGTCATTAGCGCTATCGACTAAGAATTGCTAAGATGGACTCATAGCGACCGGCGGGCCAATCACCGCCTGCCGGGCACTCACCCATCCAAAACTCCATTCAAATAAAACACGCTATGAGCAGTATCCACCGTAAAGAACTCGCACGCTGGCTAGACGATTTATTAGAGCCTTGGCGATACAAAGATTATTGCCCCAACGGTCTACAACTCCAAGGACGTGCAGACATCCAAACCATCATCACAGGGGTCACTGCCTCTCAGGCATTAATCAATGTGGCCATTGAAAAAAATGCTGATGCCCTCTTGGTGCACCATGGGTGGTTTTGGAAAAACGAAGACCCCTGCATCATTGGCATGAAACAGCGGCGCATCGCTGCTGCCCTGGCCCACGGCTTAAACGTCTTTGCCTACCATTTGCCTTTGGATGGTCATCCAGTATTTGGTAATAACACCCAACTGGGCTTGCAGCTCGGTTTTGAATTGGACCGTAATGCAGAGGGCGAACTCATGCGCACCGGTCCGCATAACCTCATCCAATTAGGACGACTCAAAACGCCGCAAACACTGGCCGAAGTCGCAGCACATACTGAAAAAGTCTTGCAAAGAGCGCCACATTATGTTGGCAACCCACAACATAAAATACATACAGTTGCATGGTGTACCGGGGGTGCCCAGGGTTTTATGCCCGATGCCATTGCTGCTGAGGTTGACCTGTACATCACGGGCGAAGCCTCAGAGCACTCGTATCACTACGCGGTAGAAAATGAAACTGCATTTATGGCAGCGGGCCATCATGCTACTGAACGCTACGGCGCCAAAGCACTCGGCGAACACCTAGCCGAGCACTTTGGGGTACAGGTCGAATTTATCGATATAGATAATCCCTTTTAATTTATTTTGATGGGCTTTGATCCTGTGTTTTAAGAGAATCTCGGATCTCGCGCAGCAAAACGACCTCTTCAGCAGGTGCCGGTGGCTCTTCTGCAGCTACTTGCTCTTGTTCGCGCTCAAGAGTACGACGCATTTTGTTGATCATTTTGACCAACAAGAACACCACAAATGCGAGCAGGGTGAAATTCACCAAGATAGTGATAAAATGACCCCAAGCAAACACGACCGCACCAGCAGCGTTGAGCTCTTCCAGGGTATGAGGCCCGGTATAGCCCTCTGGTGTACGTAATACGGTAAAATAGTTCGCAAAATCGACATCACCGCCTAAAATATAGCTAATTATCGGCATAATGATGTCATTGACCAAAGAGTCAATGATTTTGCCAAACGCGCCGCCAATAATGACACCGACAGCCAGGTCAACCATGTTGCCGCGTACGGCAAATTCACGAAACTCTTTCAGGAAACTTGATGATCTACTCATGTTTGCCCCTCAAAAACTCCAAATAAATTATCTGATAACGCTATAATACATTGTTGGTGATCAAATCACACTTTCAATTTTTGCGCTACAGATCATAAAGGGGATGCCCATTTGGCATTTCCTTTGCTTTCTAACGTACGGATATCAAATTACTTGCAGTCAAACCCTTTAGGGCAAAAATAAGGATACTAGAATGAGTCAATCTACGACACAACCCAAAAAGAACGGAGCGGAAAAGAAA
>DATGTW010000161.1:0-3643 GCA_035301625.1 Paenalcaligenes sp. | reverse complement strand
CGCCCTTTACGGTGCTGAATATTTGCCCATTTACTATGACCTGCCATAATTTGCTACCAAGTATTTAGAATGATTTGTAAAGTTACCTATTTTAACCTGTGCACTAAAGATTGCTTAGGCTACACTTTAGATGTTTTCAGGATAATGAACAATTTTTCTCGGGCTGGGGTCATTCCAAATGGTACAACCCATACCAGTTGCGTATCGCGCTAAACACAGTATAGAACTTTTACCTTCAATGGCGAACCGCCATGGTTGCATCACAGGTGCCACAGGAACCGGCAAAACAGTGAGTTTGCAGGTGTTGGCCGAGGCCTTTTCCCGTCAGGGCACAGCGGTTTTTGCTGCAGACATCAAAGGTGATCTAAGCGGCATTACACAAGCCGGGCAACCCAATGAGAAAATCATCGAGCGCCTCCAGCGTTATGAAATCCCAGAGCCCGAGTGGGGGGCCAACCCCGCCGTCTTTTGGGATGTGCTGGCAGAGCAAGGTCACCCTATTCGAGTGACCGTTTCTGATTTAGGCCCAGTCCTATTATCGCGCATGCTGGATTTAAATGACACCCAAGAAGGGGTTATGAATATCCTGTTTCGCGTGGCCGACGAAGAAGGGCTGTTGCTACTGGATTTTAAAGACTTGCGGGCCATGCTGACTTATGTAGGTGAAAATGCCTCTGAGCTGCGTAAAAGGTACGGTAATATTGCCCCCGCTAGTGTAGGTGCTATCCAGCGCGCGTTATTGCGTTTGGAAGACGAGGGGGCCGAGTATTTCTTCGGAGAGCCAGCACTGGATATTTTTGATTGGATACGCACGGATGCTTCGGGGCGTGGCATCGTTAATGTCTTAGCTGCAGATCGATTGATTCAGTCCCCGCGTTTGTATGCCATCTTTTTGCTTTGGATGATGGCCGAGCTTTATGAACGCTTGCCCGAGGTGGGTGATTTGCCTCAGCCCAAAATGGTTTTTTTCTTTGATGAGGCGCACTTATTATTCAATACAGCCCCCAAGGCTTTGCTCGAGCGCATCGAGCAAGTACTGCGTTTAATTCGTTCCAAGGGTGTAGGTGTTTATTTTGTTACACAGTCCCCTGGGGATATTCCTGATGTAATTTTGGGGCAGCTGGGTCATCGTATTCAACACGCTTTGCGTGCCTATACTCCGCGTGAACAAAAAGCAGTCCGTACCGTTGCGCAGACGATGCGACCCAATCCGGATCTGGATATACAGGCGGCGATTACTGAACTCGGGGTCGGTGAGGCCTTGGTATCCATGTTAGACAGCGAGGGTCGACCTACCATTACCGAGCGTGCCTGGATGGCGGCACCCGCCAGTCGTATCGGTCCTGCGACCCTAGAAGAAAAACAAAGCACCCAAAATACATCACCTTTGGCGGGTAAGTATGACACTGTCATTGACCGTGAGTCAGCTTATGAGTTGCTCGAGGAAAGAGTGGCCAAACAAGCTCAAGAGCAAACCCAGTCAGAGCAGGGTTCGGGGGGCGCATTGGGTGCACTGAGTGATTTTTTGATTGGCTCTACTGGGCCACGCGGTGGGCGTCGTGATGGGGTCGTACAGTCTGTGCTCAAAAGCGAAGTACGACGTGGTGCACGACAACTGTTGCGTGGTTTGCTGAGTTCTTTACGCGGTGGGGGCCGCTAAAAATAAGGTTGCCCTTCGGTCAAGAGTTATCAAGCGCTAATTGTCAGCAATGGTGAGGGTGCGCTAAAGTGTTCATTTACTTTGAGTTATTTGATCGATAGCGGACACTCTAAAAGATGAAAAAAATACTGATTGCGGTTCAAAACCCCGAGTATGCCCGAGAATGGGCAGACAGTTTTAAGCAACAAGATTCCAGCTGGCAAGTACAGGTTTGGACACCAGACACCCCTTTCACAGGCGCACATTATGCGGTGGTGTGGCAGCCTCCTGCTCGATTATTTACCCAGGAAAAAGATTTAAAAGCGGTCTTTAATCTTGGCGCAGGGGTAGACGCTTTAGGAATTGGGTCCGTGATTCCTGCAGAAATACCGGTATATCGCATCGAAGATGGTGGAATGGCGGTGCAAATGGCCGAATATGCGTTGCATGGTGTGCTGTTAGCCACGCGCCGTTTTACTACTTATGCGCAGCAGCAACCCAAAAAAGAATGGCGTACCCATGCCCCCGTATTGCGTACTGAATGGCCAATTGGGGTGATGGGCTATGGGCAAATAGGCGCACACGTGGCGAAAACCTTGGCCCAGCTAGGATACCCAGTGGCAGCCTGGGCGCGGCGCGAACGAGCAGCTAAAGCAGAGATCGAGATGTATGCTGGAGACGCTCAGTTTCAGGCATTTTTACAGCGCACACGTATCTTGATAAATGTGCTGCCCCTCACTGATGCCACCCGCGGCATTATCAATAAAGACACTTTGGGGGCACTGCAACAAGATAGTTTTGTTATTAATATGGCGCGTGGGGCGCATGTCAATGATGAAGATTTGCTGGCTGCGTTAAATAGTGGGCAGTTGCGAGGCGCATTGCTGGATGTTTTTCATACCGAGCCACTACCCGTTGAGCATCCATTTTGGACTGAACCCGGAGTGCACATCACACCCCATATCGCTGGGGTGAGCTTACGTTATGAGTGCACAGCACAAATTCTGGAAAAGCTGTCTGAATTGCTAAAAGGGCAAGAACCCACTGGACGTGTAAACCCCCAGCAACAGTACTGATGCAATATTTCTCAGCAGCGCTTAGGTATTTTCCAGGCGCTGTTGTTGATGCTGACTCCAGACGATAGTGCCGATGATTATAATCGCGCCCAGTATGATCTTTAGGTTGGGGTATTGCTGAAACAAAATGGCAGCAAAGAAAATGGCATATACCGGTTCAAGGGCAATGACAATACCGGCATGGCGCGCCTTCAGGCGTTGCAAACTACGAATGATTAGGTAGTGGGCAAAAGCGGTACAAAAAATCCCGAGCATCGCAGACCACAACCAATCCTGCTCTGAGACTTCAAAAGCCTGATGCCAAGTCCATGGCAAACAAAGCAATAACACCCCAATGTTTTGCCACAAAGCAATTTGTAGGGCCGAGGCTTGTTGACTGAGAGTCCTATTAAGGAAAGTAAACAAAGCAAAACTAAAGCCTGAAAAGATTCCCCACAATAAACCAATGGTGGCTTGGTCATGAAAGGAAAAAGAGGGATTAACCAGGATCAATCCAAACGTAATCAAACTGATAGCCAGCACATCATTGCGATACATGGGGTCTTTGGCAATGGCATACTCAACCAAGATGGTAAAGGCTGGAAAACTCGCAAATCCCAAAGTAGCGATGGCCACGCCGCCCTTTTTAACCGCCAAGAAAAAACTTAACCAGTGCAAGCTTAAAAAAAGAGAAGCCCCCAGCAAATGCAAAAGGCTCTTAGGCTGACTAAATATTTTTAGTGGGATTAACGAACTACGCCGAATAATCAGCATGGAAAGCAAGACCAAAGTCGCGAATAATGCGCGGGCCATCGTGATAAATTCGGCGCTTGCGTGGATGAGCGCGCCAAATATACCAGCGAGACCAAAAAACAGAGCGGCCAAATGAATGGCTAAATAAGCTTGGTTTAAAGACATGGAAAATATTGCAAATGGAACGTATATTTCA
>DATGTW010000160.1:0-3839 GCA_035301625.1 Paenalcaligenes sp. | reverse complement strand
CACCAGCTTTCACACGTCACTGAGGAATTCCAAATGCATTTACGCAAGGGTCTGGATTCCACCATCAAACGTGCCAAGAAAATGGACTAGTGCGTTGGCTTTGAAGCATATTTTGAACATAAGTTTTTAAAGGGAGTTGATCATGGCACAGGAACAAGAAGGTCAAGTGCACTGGGAAGTAGAGGGCAATATTTGCATTATCACGATTGATAATGTGCGTAAAAAGAATGCCTACTCGCCGGAAATGATGGATCAGTTGGCACAATACCTTACGGATTTTGAGGAAAACGATGACCTGTGGGTAGGTATTATTTGTTCTGCAGGAGAAGATACTACTGCGGGTTTGGATATGCCCAAGTTTTTTGGGCCCAAGGCAACCGCCAAGCCCCGACCCGACGAGTGGGTGGACCCCTTTGGGCTCAAGCGTCGTTGTACCAAACCCCTCATCGCTGTGGTGCAGGGCATTACATTTACCATCGGCATCGAGATTATGCTGGCTTGTGACATTGTGGTGGCCGCGGATAATGCGCGCTTTGGGCAATTAGAATCCAAGCGTGGTATTGCTCCTTTGGGCGGGGCTCATTTTAGATATTTGACCCGCACCGGGTGGGGCAATGCGATGTATCACCTGTTTCTATGCGAAGAGTTTGGCGCTGA
The DNA here is from genome assembly GCA_035301625.1 of Paenalcaligenes sp. GTDB lineage: Bacteria > Pseudomonadota > Gammaproteobacteria > Burkholderiales > Burkholderiaceae_B > Paenalcaligenes. The sequence goes on along the minus strand of DATGTW010000160.1, from coordinate 3,182 downwards.
ACGTGCTCTGGAACTGGGCTTTGTCCAAGAGGTGGTGCCTTTTGGCCAGCAACTGGACGCAGCCAAAGATTTGGCACGCCGTATTTGCAAGTGCGCGCCCATCGGTCTGCGCGCCACAAAACGCGCTGCCCTGAAATATATAGAGGCGGGCGAGGAAGCCGCTATTGAATGCATCCCTGAAATCCGCGAGGAAGTTTTTTCATCCGAGGATTTCAAAGAAGGGATTCAGTCCTTTGTCGAACGCCGCGAGGCGCAATTCAAAGGCCGCTAATCGGTGGTGGTTGTAGGGCTTTTTACGAGGGGGATGCGTATTTCCAGACGCACCCCCTTTTTTGCTGGGCTATGGATTTCTAGCTGACCGTCGTAGCGACGCACACGCTCTTGCATCGAGGCCAAGCCATAGCGCCCTGGTTGTGGCTCGGAATTTAAAATCCCAATGCCGTCATCCTCTATATCCAGAGCAAATTCATCGGCATTTTGGCCCATCACAATCTCGACGGTATTGGCCTGGGCGTGCTTGACGATGTTATTCAGGCTTTCCTGAAATACGCGATAAAGATCACGCACCATGGTTTCGGGTAGGTCGGCGGGCTGTCCCCATTGGGTAAAGCGGCTTTTTAGCGCATACCTTTCTTCGAATTTTATTAAATCATTGCGGATGGCCTCGGCCAAGCCGAGGTGCGGCAAGGCGCTGGGGTGAATGTTCTCTGAGATTTGCCGTACCACATGCAAAGTCTCGCCCAGTAGTCCGAGGGCTTGGGTAGAGGTCTCTTTTAGACCATCTAACGCCGTATTTATCGACAGCGCGGTATTTGCTGTATTTTCGATACTCGCCGCGCTTGTTCTATTCGCGGTGTTTTTCGTAATTTTTGTGTCTGTGGTGTCCATCATCATCGTGGCGCGCGCTGCACCTGTTTGCTGGGAACATTGTTCTTTTAACTGCTCGATGCGTTTATCCATGCGGATCAGGTCAAACCGCAATGCAGACAACATACCACCCACAGCATCATGCAATTCCATCGAGATTTCTAACCGTTCTTCGTCCCTGATTTTCTGTATGTGCGTGAGTAATTCGCGGAGTTTGGTACGCGCGGCCTCGAGCTCTTTTTGTCTTTCCAGTCGTAGCGTAATATCGATGCCTACGCCAATCACGGCAGGTAAGCCTTTGTAGGTGATCAAGCGGCCATGGATTTCTATTGAGCGTGTTTTTTCCTGGCCTCTGGGGCGTACATGAACAATAAATGTACTTTCTGGATCCTCGCCCCTGAGTCGGCGGTGATATTGAGCCACCAGTGCCTTGCGCTGTTGCCGAGGTGCGATGCGCTCAAGGGGTTTGCCCATGAGTTTGTCACGCGTGGTGCCACACATCGTGGCAAAGGCATCGTTGACATAGATCAGCATGTCATTTTGCAGCAGATAAATACCGGCTACCGACTGCTCGATCAGACCTTCAAAAAGGTAGCGGTAGTTGCCGCGTACGTCTTCTGACAGGAATGGGGTAGACATAGGAGTCATACAGGCAGGCGTAGTAAAAGGATGGGTTAAGTATTCAGGGAACGACCCGGAAAGGGAAGATTAACCCGGAAATAAGAATAAAGATGTAGGAATAAACTGACGGCTTTTTCGGTGTTTTCTGACGGCGCGCGTCTCTGCATCTTTCTATACTTTTCAGTATAGAGCAAAACATGGTTCAAGCGCTTTATGGATAGAAGCAAAATTTTATGTATTAAGGAGACGGTTTTGAATAATGCGCAAAAATACATCCAGGGTGGATTAAAAGCGGCTGCTGGTATGGCTTTTTCCATGACAGCATTGATGGGGGCGGGCCCCGCATTGGCAAGTGATGATTACCCCGATCGGGCAATACACGTGCAGGTGGGGTTCTCGCCAGGGGGGGCTACTGATATTGTGGTCCGCACTTTGGCCGAAGAAGCCAGCAAAATTCTGGACGTACCCGTGGTCATAGATAACAAACCCGGTGCTGGTGGCGTCATGCCTGCGCAAAATATGCAGCACGCTAAAGCCGACGGCTACACCACAGGCATTGTGCCCCTGAGTGTTTATCGTTTGCCCTACACCATGAAAATTGATTGGGATCCCGTTGATGATTTGGAATACATCATCGGCATCACCGGCTACACTTGGGGGCTGGTAGTCTCGGGGGATTCACCTATTAATAGTTTTGAAGAATACGTCGAATACGCCAAAGAGAACCCAGGCGAGATCACCTATGGCACCGTCGGTACGTTGAGCACCCAACACATCACGATGGAAAATATCTCTAAACTATTGGATATAGAGTTGACACACGTGCCCTATAAGGGCGTGAGCGATGCCATCCCCGCGCTGATGGGCGGACACATCATGTCAGTGGCTGATGCTTCATCGTGGGTGCCCTATGTAGAATCTGGCGACATGAAATTGCTGGTGGTATGGACAGAAGACCGTCTGGACAGCTTTCCAGATGTACCCACATTGCAAGATGTTGGCATCGATATGGTGCAAACCTCGCCCTGGGGCTTGGCCGCACCCAAGGGAACCCCTAAAGAGCGGGTACAATTACTGCATGACGCATTCAAACAAGCCATGGATTCGCCCAAGTTTTTAGAGTCCCTAAAACAGTTTGATATGGATATACAATATATGGATTCTGAGCAATACCGAGCATTTGCCAAAGAAGCCATTGAAACAGAAAGCGCCATCCTCGAAGAGATGGGGGCCGAGAAACTGCAGTAATGTCCTGGCAGGGCAAGATTCCATTGACAGGGTCAGGCATCTGCCTGGCCCTGTTTTATTACGGAAAATACTGCCTACACCTACACCTACACTTACCTCTACATCTATATTTATATCTGAATCTGAATCTGAATCTGAATCTGCGCCGATTGCGACAGTGATAATTATATTTTCACCCGTATTTATAGTTCTGTCAGTAATGCGCTGTTATGCGTATACACAAACCTATGTTGATAAAGCACGCCCATGACTCGAATCCTATTGGTTGATGACCACACGATATTTCGTGACGGCCTAAAACGTTTATTACACGAAGAAAGTGATCTGAAAGTGGTCGCCGAGGCTGCCGATGGAAAAGAGGCACTGACTTATTTGCGTGCCTTGGAGCAAAACGATGAAACTCTGGATTTGGTGTTGCTGGACATCAATATGAAAGGGCGCAGCGG
>DATGTW010000159.1:0-9094 GCA_035301625.1 Paenalcaligenes sp. | reverse complement strand
TATCCGCCTTGACGGAGGGGGTATTCGCCGCATTGCCGTGAGCGATGATGGACACGGAATTGCTGTTGAGCACCTGCCTCTGGCTTTGCAGGCGCATGCCACCAGTAAGATTGCCTCATTAGCCGATTTAGAGCAGGTCGGCTCGATGGGCTTCCGGGGCGAGGCCCTGCCATCTATTGCATCGGTGTCTTATTTACATTTGAGCTCCCGTATCGCAGACAGTGAACACGCGTGGGCGATTACCGGCCCAGAGCAGGCACCTGAGCCCACCAGCGGCCCACAAGGTACACGTATCGAGGTACGTGCCCTCTTTGATAAAGTCCCCGCTCGGCGTAAATTCCTGCGTACCGAGCGTACCGAATATGGGCATTGCTTGAAAACACTCAAACAAATTGCCCTGGCCCACCCGGCCATTCATTTTCGTCTGACGCATAATCAACGGCTGGTTGCCAACTGGCCTGCGGGACACTTTGGTGAACGCCTCAAGGACATCCTTGGTGAGGATTTTATCTTGCACTCGGTGCCGCTTGAAAACGAGCATGAGCACATCAAGCTTTTTGGGCGTATTATTCGTCCCGAACATGCCAGTAGCAAAGAGCCCCAGCTGCTGTACGTAAACGGCCGCTTTGTAAGGGATTACCGCTTGCAGCACGCTATTCGTCAAGCTTACCGAGATATTTTACACGGGGATCGACAGCCTACTTTTGTTCTTTTTCTATATGTGGACCCCAAAGAAGTAGATGTCAATGTCCACCCCGCCAAGCACGAAGTACGATTCCGTAATGACGGCGCGGTTTATCGTTTTGTATTGGATAATCTTAGCCAGACTTTGGCTGGTTTGCCCTTGGGTGAGGATGCAGTCTTGGGCACTCAATCCTCAGGGCCTACGCTTGCTGGTGAGAGCACCGATAGCGTTGATTCGTTACCGGCAACCCCAAGGCCTCACAATGATACCAGCAGTCATTGGGGGCGTTCTGTACACCATCAATCCCCATTGCCTTTGCGCCAAACACAACGCGCTGCAACGGATGCTTGGCAAAAATTATACGAGCCATTACCCCAGGCGCTAGAGGGGACCGCTAGCGGGCAGGCACCCACCCAGCATGAACAACACGATCAACACGGCCAGATCACACAAGCTGACACTGAATATCCACTGGGAATGGCCATTGCCCAACTGCACGGGATTTATATTTTATCCCAAACCCGCGATGGTCTCCTACTAATTGATATGCATGCAGCTCATGAACGCGTTGTTTATGAGCGCATGAAACAAAAATACCAAGCCCAAGAATTAATTAGCCAAGAGTTATTGGTCCCTGTAGTCATGCAGTTAGAGGAAGCGCAAATGGGCTTGCTCGAAGAGCACCAAGACACCCTAAGCGCTCTTGGGTTGCACATCAGCCCCAGTGGGCCTCAGCACGTCAGTGTCCGAGCGGTACCTGCTATGCTGAGCCAAGGCAGTATTGAAGTCATGGTCCGCGAGGTGCTGGCCGAGCTGGACGAATTTGGGCAAAGTGCACAGCTGCAGGCGCAACACCATCAACTACTGGCCACAATGGCTTGTCATGGTTCGGTACGTGCTAATCGCCGCTTGAGCATCGACGAAATGAACGCGCTGCTACGTGATATGGAGCAGACTGATCGAGCGGGTCTATGCAATCATGGCCGTCCCACCTGGCACTTTTGGCACGTCAATGATTTGGATAAACTTTTTTTGCGCGGGCAATAACATTTTAGCGGTATGAGCACACCCCCTGTCGTCTTTCTTATTGGGCCCACAGCTGCAGGTAAAAGCGCTGCCAGCTTGGCGTTAGCCAAACATTGGCCCATCGAAATTATTGCCATGGACTCAGCTACGATTTATCGTGGCATGGACATCGGCACCGCCAAACCCAATAGCGCTGAACGCGCGCTGATCCCGCACCATTTACTCAATATTTTGGACCCAGCAGACAGCTATGATGTTGCAACTTTTGTGTCAGACTGCATCCAGCACGTTAAAACTATCCAGGCACGCGGGCACCAAGCTGTGATCTGCGGCGGCACTCTCATGTATTACCATGCCCTGACACGTGGTCTAAGCCCAGTGCCCAGCAGCTGCGCCGATGTGCGCACCCGCATCGAGACCCAAGCAGCAGAAATAGGCTGGCCAGCCATGCATCAACGTTTGGCACAAATAGACCCGGACAGTGCGCAGCGCATTGCGCCTAACGATAGTCAACGTACGGGGCGTGCCCTAGAGGTTTATGAACAAACCGGCACCCCACTATCTGTCTGGCAACAAAAGCCTCGTCGCAAGGAATTCCAGTTCCCTTTTCTGACACTCAGTATCGAACCAGTCCAACGTCAATTACTGCATCCGCGTATCCGTGAGCGTTTTTTGGCTATGATTGAAAAGGGATTTGTGGAAGAGGTTCAGCGGCTATACGCACGCGGCGATTTACATGAACAACTGCCCTCTATTCGCAGTGTAGGCTACCGCCAACTGTGGCATTATCTGCAGGGACACTGTGATCTGGAAACCGCCATCGAAAACGGTATCCGCGCCACTGAGCAGTTGGCCAAACGGCAGATGACCTGGTTGCGCTCACTAGATGAACGCCATCCCATCGATTGTCTGGCCGGTGATGTTGCAAAGCAGGTGTTCGAACAGGTTACACCGCTGTGGGCGGATTTATAAACCACGCTTATAAATCGCCCTATCTGATTACATCTTTTATCTAATTAAATAATCTGCAAGCGATCAGCTGTTTGTGTGGCGTCATTTTCCACCACCTGCCCCAAAGTGATGACCTGTTCACCCTGGGCCTGCAAAGTGGCTGTCACCGCTGCGGCCTCGGATTCGGGCACAATCACGACCATCCCGATGCCACAGTTAAACACACGGCGCATTTCCTCATTGGTCACCTGGCCTTGTGTTTGTAACCATTGAAAAAGTTTGGGCAATTGCCAAGCAGTGCTGTCAATTTGTGCACCCAGTCCATCTGGCAATACACGTGGGATATTTTCAGTTAGGCCCCCCCCTGTAATGTGCGCCATCCCCTTGATAACGCCTGGGTGTGCTTTTAGCGCTGCTAGCACAGCGGGGACATAAATGCGCGTAGGCGCCATCACTAAATCTGCCAAAGTCTGGCCGTTGAGGGTGTCCTCTGGCTTGGCATTGGCACGCTCGAGGATTTTTCGAATTAAAGAATAACCATTAGAATGTGGCCCACTGGAGGGCAGAGCCAAAAGAGCATCACCGCTTTTGATTTGTTGTCCATCGATGATTTCCTCTTTTTCCACAATCCCCACTGCAAAACCAGCCAAATCATATTCGCCTTCGGGATACATCCCCGGCATTTCTGCGGTTTCACCGCCAATCAAGGCGCACCCAGCCTGGGCACACCCCTCGGCGATACCTGCAACAACCTCTGTGGCTGTCTCGACAGAGAGCACGCCACAGGCAAAATAGTCTAAAAAGTACAACGGTTCTGCGCCCTGCACTAAAATATCGTTGACACTCATCGCTACGAGGTCTATACCCACTGTACGATGACGTTGCCAATCAAATGCCAGGCGCAGCTTTGTGCCTACGCCGTCGGTGCCTGAAACCAATACAGGCTGACGATAGCCAGCGGGTAATTCAAAGAGTGCGCCAAAACCGCCCAATCCGGACAGTACGCCAGGGCGCATCGTGCGCTCGACCAAGGGCTTGATACGTTGCACAAGGGCTTCGCCGGTATCAATATCTACACCAGCATCCCGGTATGTCAGAGGTGTTTGAGATGTCACTGTTTTCTTTGTCATGAGCCTTGCCATGGGATGTAAAAAAATACCAAGTTGGATAGAATTGTACGACACATGCACCAACAATTGATTCTGGATATTTCTCCAGCCCCTCAGCCGGCCTTGGATAACTACGTTGTCGGCACTAACCAACAAGCACTGGCCGCACTGCACGAGTGCACGCCTGGACGTGCCGTTTATCTATGGGGGCCACAGGGCGTGGGGCGTACGCACCTGCTCAAAGCCATGGCCACCGCCCATAATGGCCTTTACTTTAGTGCATTTACCCCGTCAGCACAGCTGTTGCGTTTTGCCCAAGATGACACCCCTTTGCCTACCTTGTTAGCTATTGATGACGTGGATTTACTCAATACGGCAGCCCAAAGTGCTCTTTTTGGCATTTACAATCGCTGGCGTTTACTGCAGGGTTCGAAACAGGCATTTATTATTTTAACTGCTGGAGCCAAAGCGCCTTTGCATCTAGAGATTCGCGATGATTTACGTACCCGCTTGGCTTGGGACCTGGTGTTTTACTTGGAACAACTCTCTGATGAGGCCCGCGCTCAGGCCATTCAAAACCGTGCCCAGGCACGTGGCTTACAATTAAGTCCCGAGGTCATTCGCTGGGTGTTGACACACTATTCACGTAACATGAGCCGACTCAGTGCATTAGTAGATGCCTTGGATCATCATTCCTTGGTACGTAAACGCGCTATTACCATTCCATTTTTACGTCAATTATTGGCGGAACAAACCGCCCACAAACCGCACAATGAATAAACCCATAAATTTAGCACTATTTGATCTGGACCACACTCTTTTACCCTTGGACAGTGATTACCATTGGGCTGACTTTTTAGCACGTTCAGGGCATGTTGGTGATCCGGAAACAGCACTGCGCCGCAATGACGAGCTCATGCAACGATACAACGAAGGCAATCTGAGTGCCCACGAGTCCTTTGGTTTTATGTTGGGCCTCATTGCCCACCGTCCACTGTCCGAATTACAACAATGGCAAGAAGAGTATATGGAAAAAATAATCCTGCCTGCCATTACGGATCAGGCACGGGATCTACTTAAAAAGCACCAAAAGGCTGGTGATTTATGCGCCATCGTGACGGCTACCAACGACTTTGTGACTACCCCTATTGCCCAAGCATTCAATATCACGCATTTGATTGCCACCATTGCTGAGCGCGAAGGTGACCAATTTACAGGGCAAGTAGACGGAATTGCCAGCTACCAAGAAGGTAAAATCACCCGCGTTGATGCTTGGCTAGAGGATTTAGGCTACCAACGGGATGATTTCAAGCGCATTTGGTTTTATAGTGATTCCATTAATGACCTCCCTTTGATGGAAGTCGTCAGTGACCCAGTCGCAACCAACCCATGCCCTCAATTGCGCGCTCATGCTCAGCAAAACGATTGGCAAATCATTGACCTGTTTGCTGCTGGATAAACTGCTAAACCTATATTTATCGCATCTAAGAGCGCCTTTTATAATTACATTTTATGTTGACCCGAAAAATAATAAATTTCGTTCGACGTGTTTTGAAACCTAACTCTCATACTCCTTTGCGTATTCCTGTCGAAGAGCACAAGATTAATAAGCGCCATGTATCTCGGCACGCCATCAAGGTCTGTGAAGTCTTGCAAGACCATGGTTACGAGGCGTACGTGGTCGGCGGAGCTGTGCGCGACCTGCTGGTAGGTATACAGCCCAAAGACTTTGATGTCGCCACCAACGCGACTCCAGAGCAGATCCGCCCCCTTTTCCGTCGGGCCTTTATCATTGGACGGCGCTTTAGATTAGTCCATGTTGTTTTTGGTCGCGAGGTTATCGAAACCTCGACTTTTCGAGCAGCCTCAAACACGGGGCATCAAACAGATCAGCACGGACGCATCCTGCGTGACAACGTATACGGAACACTGCGTGATGATGCGACCCGTAGAGATTTCACCTTTAATGCTTTGTACTATGACCCTCGTACCCAAGAGGTCATCGATTTTCATCAAGGTGTAGACGATCTCAGGAACCAGGTCGTGCGTATTATTGGCGATGCAGAAACACGCTTTCGCGAGGATCCGGTACGCATGCTTCGAGCAGTGCGTTTTGCTGCCAAACTCGAAGCACAGATCGATTCAAATACACACGCACCCATCCAAAAACTAGCCCATTTGGTAGACAATGTGCCCACCTCACGCCGTTTTGACGAGGCCATTAAATTGTTAAGTTGTGGACAGGCAATTGATTGCCTAAAACAGCTTGATAAAGAAGGGCTTATAAAATATATATTTGCGATTTTCCCAAAACTATATGCAGATCAAGAAAGCGCACATTTTTTGGATTTAGCCTTTGAACGCACAGACCATCGGGTACGCACAGGGCAATCCATTAGTCCCAGTTTTTTATTTGCAGCTTTGCTGTGGCCCTTGGTACGGCAGCAATGGCAATTAGAGCAGGACAACGGCACACCACCCATCCCAGCTATGGCTAATGCATGTGCCCAAGTACTGGATGGACACGCTGCTGAGATTGCGATCCAGCGCCGCTTTCAATCGGATATGCGTGAAATCTGGTTTATGCAGGCCCGTTTTCACCGTGTTAGCAACCGAGCCATTTGGCGCATGATAGAACAGCCCCGTTTTAGAGCAGCTGTTGATTTCTTGCAGCTACGGGCTGCCACGCGCGATTTTGATAGTGTCCAAGCACAATGGTGGATGGATTTAGCCAACGGCAACCATGACACACGCGCCGAAATGATCGCCCAACGAGCCCCTGCGCGCAAAAGCAGCCGCCGACGCAGGCCCCGTCGTCGCGGACGAGGACGCGCCGCCAAAAAAACCAATCAATAAAACTGCCCATAAATCCAACACCCCTACGCCATGGTCACAGCCTATATCGCACTGGGAGCAAACCTCGGTGCGCCCCTCCAGACACTACGCTCTGTTTGCCACGAACTCGCCGCCTTGCCACAGACTCGGCTAGAAGCCTGCTCACGTGTTTATCGTAGTGCTCCTATAGATGCCTCTGGACCCGACTTTTTCAATGCGGTAGTGAGCCTGAAAACACAGCTTGATGCGTTCACATTGCTAGAACGCATGCAATCGCTAGAAAACAAATACGGACGGGTGCGCAGTTATACCAATGCCCCGCGTACGCTGGATCTTGATTTATTGTTATACGGCACCGAATCAATATACACACCCACACTCACTGTGCCACACCCACGCATGCATTTACGGGCTTTTGTCCTGATGCCTTTGGCAGACATCGCCCCAAAAATGCAATTAACACAGGGCACTATTGGCCATTTGATCGCACAGTGCAGCGATCAGGACATAGCGCCCATTGATGATCTTTTGATTAACCCATAAGGAGCATTTCATGCCCTCAAAACGAACCGCCTTTGTCACCGGAGGCCTGGGCTGCATCGGCACAGCAATTGCTCGTCAGCTACATGACCATGGACACCATGTACTGGTTGGCTATTACCCCGCCGAAGATTTTCAAAGCTGGCAAACCGCTCAATCAGCTGATGGCTATGACTTTAAATGCTATGCCGTCGATGTTGCTGATAACGATTCCACCCGCACTTGTGTAGAAAAGATCCATGCCGATGACCACCACATTGATATTTTGGTCAATAGCGCCGGCATTACTCGTGACGCAACCTTGCGCAAAATGAGTTTGGCACAATGGCAAGATGTTTTACGTACCAATCTGGGCTCGATGTTCAATATGACGCAGCCTCTACTTGATCCCATGCTAGACAAAGGTTGGGGACGGGTCATTAATATTTCGTCAGTCAATGGCAGCAAGGGAGCTTTTGGACAAACTAATTATTCCGCCGCCAAATCAGGCATTTACGGATTCACCAAAGCGTTGGCCCTGGAAACGGCCCGCAAAGGAATCACTGTCAATGCGGTTTCACCAGGCTATATCGACTCGCCCATGGTCGCTGAGGTCCCCCAAGAAACCCTCGAGAAGCACATTTTGACGGAAATCCCCATGGGTCGGCTTGGAAAACCCCAAGAAATCGCCGCCATGGTCGGCTTTTTGGCCAGTGACGAGGCTGCCTTTATTACCGGGGCCAATATGCCCGTTAATGGCGGCCAACACCTGTATTAAAGTGTCAACCAGACCTCTTACACGGGCATGATCGGGAGGTCTGGTGTTTCCTTGCGCCATTGTGCAGGGCCACTCACATGGACAGATTGACCACGTGCATCTACTGCCACAGTGACTGGCATATCCACGACCTCAAACTCGTAAATGGCCTCCATGCCTAAATCCTCGAATGCCACGACCCGTGCATTTCTAACTGCCTTGGATACCAGATAAGCAGCACCGCCCACGGCAATCAAATAAGCCGAATGGTGCTTTTTGATGATCTCAACTGCTTCTGGACCACGTTCAGCCTTGCCAATCATGGCAATTAAACCGGTCTCACCAAGCATCATCTCAGTAAAGCCGTCCATCCGCGTGGCTGTCGTTGGCCCTGCCGGACCGACTGCCTCGTCCCTCACGGGATCTACTGGGCCTACGTAATAAATCACCCTGTTCGTAAAATCCACAGGCAGCGGCTCACCGTCAGCCAGCATTTGCTGGATACGTTTATGGGCCGCATCCCGACCCGTCAATAATCGGCCTGATAAGAGCAATGTTTGGCCAGGTTGCCACTGTGTCACCTGCTCGGAGGTAAGGCTATCCAAATCGACCCGCTGTGATTTCTGCTCATCAGGCGCCCATTCAATCTCGGGCCAGGTCTCGGGAGCCGGAGGTACAAGTTCGGCAGGGCCCGTGCCATCCAACACAAACTCAACATGCCGGGTAGCGGCACAGTTAGGAATGAGCGCGACAGGCTTGGAGGCGGCATGAGTAGGAAATGTTTTTATTTTCACATCCAGCACCGTGCTTAAACCGCCCAATCCTTGGGCACCAATACCCAAATCATTAATACGCTCATACAGATGCAAACGCAGCTCGTCTAGCTTAGTTTGTGGGCCCTGCTCTAGTAACTGCAGCATGTCCAAGGGCTCTGACAAAGACTCTTTGGCTAATAACATGGCCTTGTCTGCAGACCCACCCACCCCAATGCCTAAAATCCCGGGAGGACACCAACCCGCCCCCATCTTTGGCACAGTTTCTAATACCCAATCCACCAAAGAATCACTGGGATTTAACATCGCAAAGTGTGCTTTGTTTTCTGAGCCGCCCCCCTTGGCAGCAACATGTATGTGCACCTCATGCCCAGGCACCAGGCTCACCTGCAACATACAGGGTGTATTGTCACGCGTATTTTTACGCTCAAAAATCGGA